>JBGPEF010000038.1:0-18490 GCA_041482675.1 Tepidisphaeraceae bacterium
AGAACAAGCCCAGGCTGAATCCGTGGCTGTTTTTTCGTCGCGCGATGCGGTTGCGATGTCCGGAATGTGGGCATGCACGGATTTTTAAGCCGTGGCGGGCGACGCGGTCGCTGGATGATTGGTGTCGGCCGCTGGATGGGTGCCCGAATTGTGATTATCGGTATGAGCCGGAGGAGGGGTATTTTCTGGTGGCGACGTGGGTGATGAATTATGCGGTGGTGGTGGGGTTTGGGTTTGCGCTCGCGTTTGTTCTTGAATCGTTTTTTGCTCTACCGCTGCTGCTGGAGATCGCGCTGGTGGTGGCGCCGATGCCGATTTTGAGTTTTCTGCTGGTGCGGCATAGCAAGGCGATGTTTATTGCGCTGGATCATTATTGTGATCCGAAGGCGAAGAAGAACGAATTGGGGTAAGCGGTTTCTTTCGCCCCCGCGGGGCTTTTTTTGTGGGCTCATTAGACTCCGTGCTCGCGCACGGGGCTATCGTCTGTCGCCGCTACGCGGCTGGGGAGGTGCGGCGAGCCGCACCCTACGGGGTCGATGGTACGTCCGCTGAAGCGGACCCCTACGACATTGGACGGCAGATCACGGGCATCGGAGTACCGCTGCCCATGCCACCCACGAATTGTCAGCGTGTCACGCCGGTTCCATGCGGACGCCCACTTCATCGAGATGGCGCAGCAGGTCGCCCGGGTCTTCGTAGACGCGGTAGGCACCGGCGCGTTCGAGTTCTTCGCGGCCGTAGCCACCGGAGAGGAGGCCGACGCCCAGTGCGCCAGCGCGGCGGGCGGCGAGGAGGTCCCAGACGCTGTCGCCGACGACGACGCACTCGCCGATGTTGATTTTCAGGAGTTCTGCGGCGGCGAGGAAGAGGTCGGGGTCGGGTTTGGCGCGCTCGACTTTGTCGCGGGTGATGATGGGCATGTCGCGGGGGATGCCGAGCGTGTCGAGGGTGGGGCGGGCGGTGTCGAGACGGGCGCTGGTGGCGATGGTCCAGGGGACTTTGGCCTGAGTCAGATATTGCAGGAGCTCGCGGGCGCCGCTGAGAGGCTGAATCGCCTGCGCCTGCCCGACGTAGGCCTGGCGATGGAGATCCAGGAGCTTTTGGCCCTCGGCGCGGGTTACGGAGCGGCCGGTTTCGCGGAGGATGGCGTTGGCCATGAGGCCGCCGCTCATTCCGATGCGGCGGTGGATGCGCCAGACATCCAGCTCGATGCCGACAGCGCGGAGGGCTTCCTTCCAGGCGAGGACGTGGGGATAGACGCTGTCGACGAGTGTGCCGTCGAGGTCGAAGACGAAGGCGCTTTGGCGGCCTTTGCCGTGTAGGTCGGCGGATTTTTCTGTTTCGGCCATGGTCGTTCCTCAGGTTGGTGTCGCACCGGGCGCAGGCGCCCCCGCAACAAATTCCTGGCGTATTCGGGTCGTTTCGCGCTTCACGGTAGCCTGATCCGCTCCCTGATCAAACAGCACGAGCCGTGCGAGGGCGACGGCGGCTTCGGCTTCTTCGTAGCAAGCGCCATCGGCCCCGACTTGGTTCAGCTCCTCGCGTTCGGCGATGTAATGGGCGCGCACGAAGACTTTGATTTCGGGTCGAATGAGCTTTGCGGTGGCGATCAAGGGGCCGCGGTTGGCGGAATGGGGGAGGGAAATGATCAGATGGGTGGCGCGGGCGAGCGCCTGGTGCATCACTTCGATGTTGAAGGCATCGCCATAGAGGGCGAGCCGGCCCTGGCGCGTCAGGGACTGCACGGTGTCGAGGTTGAGATCGACGATGATGGTTTCGAGGCCGGTTTTGCGGATGATCGAGTCCACGGTGCGGCCGACGGGGCCATAGCCGACGATGACGGCGATGGGCTTGTCGGATTTCTCGATTTCCGCGCCGGCCTGCTCGTTGATTTGCTTTTCGCGGTGCTGCGAGCGGCGGTTGAGCAGGGACCAGAGTTTTGGGCGTTTTTTGAGGGCATTTTCGAGGGGATTGAGGAAGCGAAAGAGGATGGGATTGAGGGTGATGGAGACGAGGGCGCAGGCGACGAGGAGATTGTGGCCGCGCTCGGTCATTAGATGGTGGTGGCGGCCGAGGTCGGAGAGGATGAAGGAGAATTCGCCGATTTGGGCGAGGCCCAGGGCGACGACGAGGCCGGTGCGGACCGGGTAGCCGATGACGGCGACGATGGCCAGGGCCGCCAGGGGCTTGCCGATGATGACGATGGCCAGGCCGGTGAGGAGCAGGGCGGGCTCGTGGAGGACGAAGCGGGGATCGAAGAGCATCCCGACGGATGAGAAGAAGAGGACGGCAAAGGCATCGCGCATGGGAAGGGCGTCTGCGGCGGCCTGTTGAGAGACGGGAGATTGGCCGACGACCATGCCGGCGAGAAATGCGCCCAGGGCCATGGATGCGCCGAAGAGATAGGACGATCCGGCGGCGACGGCGATGGCCATGACCAGGACGGTGAGGGTGAAGAGTTCGCGCGACCTGAGGCGCGCGACCTGGACCATGATCCAGGGGATGATTTTTGCGCCGGCGAAGAGGAGGAGGGCGACGAGGCCGGCTAATTTTAGCAGCGCTTTGGTCAGTTCCCAGGCCAATCCGCCGACGGGATGCGTCGCCGCGGCGCCGCCCGAGGCGCTGGCGCCGATGGCCGGGATTAATACGAGCACGATGACGGTGAATACATCCTCGACGATGAGCCATCCGACGGCGACATGGCCGGCCGTGGTGTCGAGCAATTTGTTGTCGGTCAGCACGCGGATGAGGACGACGGTGCTGGCCACCGACATGGCCATGCCGACAACCAGGCCGGATTTGAGTGGAACTGATTTGAATGCGAGTGAGATGACCACGGCGAGGAGGGTGGTCACGAGGCTTTGGCCGATTGCGCCGGGTATAGCGACATTTCGAACGGCCAGGAGATCTTTGAGATGAAAGTGGAGGCCGACGCCGAACATCAGGAGGATGACACCCAATTCGGCCAGTTGCTGGGCGAGGGCAACGTTCCCAACAAAACCGGGCGTGTGCGGGCCGATGGCGATGCCAGCGAGCAAATATCCCACGATGGGCGAGAGGCCGATTTTCTGGGTGAGAATTCCCAGCACCCAGGCCGCGGTGAACGAAACCGCGATGGTGGTGATGAGGGAGAGGTCGTGAGGCATGGCACGGTACTATGGGTTTGGCGCGCCAAACTTCAAGTTGACAGTCCAGCGCGTGGGGATAAACTCAATGGTCTGATCGTCGGCGGCCGATATGGCCGTGTGCGCTCGGTCCTGGGGCCATAGTGAAATGGGATCACGCCACCATGGCATGGTGGAATTTGGGGTTCAAATCCCCATGGCTCCATTCGAGTTCGGTTTGTTCTGCACACGTTTGCCGGCCCAATTTAGGCGCTTCCAATTTAGGCGCTCCCTATGGCCGGCAAATCATTTCTTGTTCAGAGATTCGCCAAGATCAAGCTGGGGGTGCTGCATCTGATTGGTTATAGCGTGGCGGGGGAGGAAAGCGTCGTGCAGGTGCCGGAGCTGGACGTGTGCTTTGACATCGGGCGCTCGCCTTATTTTGCACTGACCAGCAATACGGTTTGCATCACGCACGGGCACATGGATCATCTGGCGGGGCTGGCGTATTACCTTTCGCAGCGAAATTTTCAGGGGATGAAGCCGGGGACGGTTTTGCTGCCGCAGGAATTGGCGGGGGCGACGGATCTGATGCTCAAGTGCTGGCGCGATGTGGAGAGGCAGGGGACGCCGTATGCGCTGATTCCGATGACGCCGGGGAAGGATCATGCGGTGAGGCGGGATTTTCTGATTCGCGCGATCGAGACGCATCATGGGGGATGCTCGCTGGGGTATTCACTGATCAGCGTGAGGGAGAAACTCAAGGCGGAGTACATAGGGACGCCGGGGCCGGAATTGGCGAATCTGCGGAAGAAGGGGGTGGAGATTCAGTATCGTATCGAGGTGCCGCTGGTGACTTACCTGGGGGACACGAGCGCGGGGCCGGTGTTTGATCATCCGGATGTTCAGAAGGCGGAGATCCTGATCACGGAGTGTACGTTTTTTGATCCAGCGCATCGGCAGCGGGCGAAGGTGGGGAAGCATCTGCACCTGGATCAGCTGGTTGAAATCCTGCCGAAGCTGCAGAATCAGCATCTGGTGATTACGCATGTTTCGCGGCGGATCAGCATTCGGCGGGCGAGGAATCTGCTGCGGCGGCGGGTGGGGGATGAGCGGATGAAGAACATCCATTTTCTGATGGATTTCGAGGGGGCATTGGAGGCGGGAGAGGTGGAAGACGCGGGGCCGCCGCGGTCGGATACGGCGGAATAATGTCCGGCACAGCCGGACCTACGCGGCGTCGAGGAGGAGGCCGTTGCGCTCGCCCCAGCGGAGTTTGCGGTAGGAGCAGACGGTCACCGTGTTCACCTGGAAGATGGGTTGGAGAACTTCGGCGTTGAGGTCGGCCTGATCGACGAGCAGTCGCAAATGGGGGAGCTGGCGGGCGTCGACGGCGAGTTGGGGGAGGGCCATGGCAACAAGGGCGCGATTTTCCATCAGCCAACGAAAGGCGAGGCCGATGTCGCGAAGCTCGCGCAGGCCGTGGCCGGCGGCGGCGATGAGCATCAAGCGGCGGTCGCGGCTGACGGCGAGGCGCGCGTCGGGGCACATGGGGGGGCGAATCGGGCATTCAATGATTTCGGTCATGGAATGCCGCATCACCGCGTCCAGCAGCGATCCACCTTCTTCGGGCAACTCGATTACTTCCGATGCGATGGTTGATTTGGAATTGGTCACTGACGCGACCTCCGCCTGTGGAGTTGGGATCAATCGCCGCAATCTTGCCTGGGCGGCCGACAATTCGTCGGCGTTTGGGTTTTTCGATTTGGCCGAGGATTCGCCGTTGAACATTTCGGATGGATTGATGACGGCCTCGGGGGTGAGTGGCTCGGAGTTTTCGTCCGCGGATTGCTGCGCTTGTTCGAGCAGGTCCGCGACGACCTGCCAGTGGCCGGCGGTTGCGAGCTGGGCCTTGTCTCCCTGGGCGCTACAGTGCATGACCATGCACTCGGCCACGTTGGGGGCTTCGCCGACCGGGGGCTCGGCTTCGAGCGGCCAATTGAGGAATTGCATGCAGGTGCTGGCCATTTTGCTGAAGACCTGCTCGGACTCGGCGGGATCGGAGACATCGAGCGCGGCGATCGAGAGGCGCGGGCGATGCAAATCGGCCAGGCCTTTTAATGTGCGGTAGCAGGCAACGACGGCGTCGTGGTCCTTGCCGCTGAGGAGGACCCAGCGGGCAGCATCCTTGAGCAATGCCCGGGCTTCGGCGATACGGGGATTGGCGACGGCGAGAACCCAGCACTCGACATCGCAGTTCAGCTCGGCAATGGCCTCGCGCATGACGCGGGCATCAAAGCAGGCGCCGCCCGATTGCTCGTGGCGCTCCTGCGCGCTCTCATCGGGCTCATAGGTCATCAGGGCGAATTCGGAGACGTCAATCCAGATCAGGCCCACGCGCCGGCCGGACGCGGCGAGGCTGCGGGCATAGGCGCGGACGGCATCAAACTGCCGCGCGCCCAGATGGGAAGCAATAATCGCGCGCACCGGGGGGACGTTGGCGCCCTGGGCGGGGACGGCGGGGGCATCGTTGAGCACATGCTGAAATTCTTCGGGGGTCAGATCGGCATCCCTGGCATCCACCTTGGGAGGGGGCGTGCGCTGGGGGCGCGGGGATCCGCCCGTCTGCCGGTCGCGGACGCTGCTGAGAAAGAGGTGACTGATGTCACTGAGACTGCGGGGGTTCTTGGGTTGTTCGTGCATCTTCGTTCCCGGTCGGTTCCACCGTGCTGGGGCGCTGGTTGCGCCTATTCCACCTCGACAATATTGTTCAGCTCTCCGAACTGATTGACCTCGACATACTGGTTGTGCGGATCGGTGATCCACTTGCCATCGACGATGAGGCGATAACGATATCGGCCGGGGTTGAGGGGAAGCGCCATGCGAAATTCGCCGCTGCGCTTGCCGGGGGCCATGACGTTGGCGTCGGCTGACCAGCCGTTGAAATCGCCGGCGAGGGCGACGCGATGGGCCTCTTCGAAGCGGACAGCGAAAACGACCTCGCGGCCGAACTGCTTCACTCCGTAGAAATCCTTGATTTTCTGCTCGGTCTGCCATTCGCGGGCATCCGCGGTCATTTCCACGGAGGCAGCGACTGGACGATTTCGTGTGGCCGCGGCGGCCGGGGCTTCCGCGAGCGCTACGCCACCCCCGCGATCCTCGACGGCGGCGGCGGCGGCCGGGGAAGGAACGCTGGTGCGTCCAAACTGCAAGGTGGTCATCTGGGCCAGTTGCTTGGCGCGCTGAACCAGCTCGGCGGGACGGGAAAGCTTGTCGCTGGTTGCCGGCTCGACATCCAGGGGGCGATGACCCATCAGCTCGCGGGCGAGATTCACAAAATCCTTATAGCCGCGGCTGCCGGGATCGTATTCGGTGATGGGCTGGCCGAAGCTGGCGGCTTCCTTGAGCTTGGTGTTGAAGTTGATGGTGCTGTGCATCAGGTATTCGCGGAACTTGCTGCGCAGCTCGGAGAGGACTTCGCGGCCGAGCTTGGTGCGCGTGTCGTATTGTGTGGGGAGGACGCGAACCTGGACTTCGTTGTTGCAGCGGTCGCGGAGGACCTCGAGTGTCTCCATCATCTTGGTGAGGCCATGCAGGCTGAAAAATCCCGTCTCCACGGGAACGACGACTTCATCGCAGGCGCGCAGGGCGTTGAAGGTAATGAGGCCGACGCTGGGGGGGCAATCGATGATGCACCAGCTATAGGCATCCTTGACCGGCTGAAGGGCGCGCATGAGGCGGTCTTCGCGTCCGGGCCTTCCGGCGAAGACCTGCTCGAAGGCCGCGAGCTGAATGTTGGAGGGTGCAAGGTCAAAGTCGCTGGCGATCTGCCAGACGATTTGGGAGACCGAGCAAACCTTGCCATCGCGCTCTTCAATGAGCGCATCGTAGATGGTGCGCTCGATCTGTTCCTCGGGGACGGCCAGGCCGACACCGCAGTGGCCCTGCGGGTCCATGTCGACGAGCAGCGTTTTGTGCCCGAGGCGCGCCAGACAGGCCGCGAGGTTGATGCTGGTGGTTGTTTTTCCGCAGCCACCCTTTTGATTGATAATTGCGAGAGTCCGCATAGTTACCTTCCGTGGTCGATGCGCGGCCAGTCCATCAGCCGCTAATTCTGGGATGCATCGGAATTGCCCGAATCCCACAACCTGCATCGGCGAGATCAGGGGCGATTCTTTAGCATTATGGGACAAGGAGCTAAACTGGGAAGATTAGGCGGTATTCAGGCCGCCCGCACAAGGCGGAGGGGGATTCGGCTTTTCTCGCGACCGGGCGCTGCCTCATGCGTGGGCTCGTATTCGCAGACGCATTCTTTCAATGCATCGACGATGTTCCCGGAGGCAGCGGCGAGGGCTGTGGTCAGGGTATGCAACATCAGCTCGACTTGTCCGTTGCTGGCGATGGGGAGTTGCCAGACGCGGATTTTCTCGTGCGAAGTTGGGCGCGTTTGCTCATTGGCGGCCGAAAGCTCTTCGTACAACTTTTCCCCGGGTCGGACGCCGGTGAATTTGATCTGAATGTCCTCGTCGGGGCGCAGGCCTTCGTGAATGATCATCTGCCGTGCGAGGTCGAGAATTCGTACTGGTTCGCCCATATCGAGGATAAAGATTTCCCCGCCCTGGCCGATGGCGCCGGCCTGCATGACGAGCTGGCTGGCTTCGGGAATGGTCATGAAATAGCGCTTCATCTCGGGATGGGTGACTGTGACTGGTCCGCCGGCGGCGATTTGCTTCTGGAAGATGGGAACGACGCTGCCGCTGGAGCCGATTACGTTGCCGAAGCGAACGGCGACGAAGCGGGTAATAGGGTTCAGGGTTCGGGGTTCAGGGTTCAGGGAAGTAGAGGAAAGTTGGTTGAGAGATTGGACGTAGAGTTCAGCGCAGCGCTTGGTCGCGCCCATGACGCTGGTTGGATTTACGGCCTTGTCGGTGCTGACCATGACGAAGGCGTGGCAGGCCAGATCGACGGCCGCATCAGCGACGATTTTGGTGCCGAAGACGTTGTTCTTCACGGCTTCGCCGGGATTTTCCTCCATCAGGGGGACGTGCTTGTGGGCGGCACAGTGAAATACCACATCGGGGCGCTCTTCCTTGAAAATGGAGACGATTCTTTCCTGGTCGCAGATGTCAGCGAGGCAGGGGCGAATGTCAGCGCCGATCCAGCGTTCGCGGAGCTCGCGATCGATTTCGAAGAGGGCATTTTCGGCTCGCTCGACCAGGACAAGGCGCCTGGGACAGAACTTCATGGCCTGGCGGCAGATTTCGGAACCGATCGAGCCGCCGGCGCCGGTGACGAGGATGGATTTACCTGCCAGAAATCGCTGCAATTCGGGTGTGTCGAGGCAGACGGGGTCGCGGCCGAGGAGATCGAAAATATCGATGCCCGCGGCATTTGGACGGCCGCGGCTTGTCCACCAATCGTTAATCCAGCTCCAGATAGACATACTCGTCTGTGCTATCGGCACAGGAGATGCCCCTGGTTCGATCTTTGTCGGACCTTACTGGTAAAATAGCTTGAATGGACGTGCGAAATCCATTTCCTGGCATGAACCCGTGGCTTGAAAGTCACTTTAATGATCTTCATCCTCGCCTGCTGAGTTGCGCAGCAGACCAGCTTAAGCCGCAGTTGCCCGGACACCTTGCGTTACAAATCCTCGAACGACACTTCATGGAATTGCCCGCCGAACTCGCATTGGACAGAGTGGAGTATCCAAACTGCACTACGGACGCTGAACGGGCAAAATACAGCCCAATTATTGTTCATCTCAAAAAGGAAGACATTATCGAATGCTTTCTGCAGATCTACGATGTGATTTCTGGAGGCCGCGTCACTGTTTTAGAGATTCTCACATCAGCGGCCAAGGCGGGGCGCTTGGGCAGTCGGCACTATCGGGAGTGGCAGAAAGAGTTAGTAGAGGCGGGCACAAGCTTGGTCGAAATTGATCTTCTGCGCGGTGGTGATTGGGTATTGTATGCGCCTCTCATGAAAGTGCCGGCACAGCATCGGACACCCTATCGAGTGTCGATTCATCGAGGATCAGGCGCGAGTCCAGTAGATCTTTATCCGATTCCGCTGGATGCGCAGCTTCCGGTAATTAGGATTCCGCTTCTCGAAAATCAGGAAGAGCTCAACTTGGACCTTCAGGAAATGCTTCTCAGCGCTCTCGAAAGTGGCAACGCTGAGGCAGATTACACGCAGCAGCTTGATCCTCCGCTTAACCCAGATGACGCCGCATGGGCAGAGGCAACCCTTCGGGAGAATGGTCTGCGACCTGGCACGACTTGATCATTGGATTAAACTGCGCGATGCTCAAAGAGCGGTGCGAGACGTGTCGTAAGTTCCGTTATGTATTCGGCCAGTCCCGAAGCCTGTCCATTCTGCTTTAATTCAACGAGAGGTGTAATAGTCCAACATTTCCTTTCACGGAACTGATCTCCTTGAGTTAAATGCGATAAGACTCTCTTCGCACTTTTCTTGGCGGAATCTGACTGAGCGGTCAGAAGCTCCGCCGCCGCGCAGGGGTTAAATCCGAGCTCTTGACGGAGCGCCTCCAATCGGTCCTTCTCTTCCCTGTTTTCGGGTTTGAAGCCGGCCATGACCCAGCATTCGCTTTTTGTATGGGCTGCGCCAATGACGATGGTGAACGCCCAAGGGTAGTCTGCTCGCGCTTGCTCTAACCCTCGCTGCCTGCGTTTATCATTGTCAGTATCACGTATCAGGAATACTGCATCTGGACGATGTTCGGCCTGGTCAAGAATTAACAACATCCGAAATGTGGCCAATGCGTCCGGCTCTGCGGCTTGTCCATTAAAATGACCGTGGAATCGGGGTATTCCTAGTCTACGCACCAACGTCTTCTGTTCAGACCACTTGAGGTATGGGTCAGATGGTGCGAGGCCGCGAAACCGTCGGTGATGTTCGAGAACCTGCTCAAGCGAAGGAAATGTCTCAAAAAGTACTCGATCAGCCAGGTCTGCCGCGATCTGGGCATCTGCTCGAGCTTCGCACACGAGCGCAATAGAGACTTCCCCCTCAGGATTTGACATTGGCGTTGGCCTTCGCCTCGGTAAGCCAGTTCTCGCCCACCATGCTCCAAAATTCGCCGGGGAGCATTGTCTCTTTCCAGCGAACGAAGTCAGGGTGTTCCGTTAGTTTGCCGCAAACCATTGATCCGTCGTCGCGCAATGTTGTTAGCCGAATTTCGCTGGCCTTGAGACTGTCAATCAAATAAGGAGAATGAGTTGTACCGATGACCTGAATTTGGGAATTCTGCTCAAATAGGTTGCGCAGGGCCACGACGAGGTCAGCCAATCCTTTTGGATGTATTCCTCGCTCCAGATCATCCAACAACACCGTTCCATGCTGCGCGGGAGACCACATTGCAGCGAAGATTCCCAGGATCAGGAGGGTTCCGTCGCTAACTCCTCCCGCTGGTGTACTGGCAGATCCGTCGATATCAAATTCCAGCGCATTACCCCAAACCCTCTGTTGCCTGGGACCAAGTCGCGTGTTGCCGCTGAGGGTTGGACGCTCCGATTCAATCCAGACTTGCGCCCTATCCACTCGTACTCGCCGGACACTTGGAATCACGATTCTCAGCGCGCTCTGCGCCGCCTCGAACTGATCGGGATGCTTTAGCGCCATGTAGGCAAGCACTGACGCCAGACCCTCGCCATCTTCCTGCAACGCGGGAATCCGATCGCCGCTGTACGATGGCTCGGCCAGCCGAGCGGGCTCCAAACGGAACATAGGTATTGAGCCCAAAGCACGCAAAGGTGCAGCTGAACCTGCGAGAAAACTTCTCCAGTCGGCCAATTGCATTTTCTGCATCGGACCACTGATATCGACTAACACTTCTCGGCTAAACTCTTGTGAACCCCAATGCCCGGTGACGCGGCACCACCAGTCTTTCGTTTTAAGAGGGGTCTGCTCTCGTTCCTCAAAGATCACGGTAACGGCGCCCTCGCTGCAATCCCACTCTCCCTCGATTTCCATTCTGATCGGACCCATGGCCTCCGAACTATGGATGGCATCCGGCGCAAAACTCCCGTTAAATATTTGGGCGGGATGATATCGCGATAAGAGAGTGAGATATTGAATGCCCTGGAGAATGCTAGACTTCCCAGAGCCATTAGGTCCAACAAAGACCGTTAATCGGTCGAAAGTAACTTCTACGTCGCGAAGCGCCTTGAAATTTTTAAATACTGCCCGCCTTATCATCGCACAGACTGTACCGCTATGTCGATACTTGGGCAAATTGGGTTGCTTTCACACCTTCGTCTTCAACCTCAGCTTGTTCTCCACGGCCGGCCGGCCCATCGGGTAATACTGGAAGCCGTTCTCTCGCATCACATCGCGATGGAGGCAGTTACGGCCGTCGAAGATGAGGGGTTGATTCATGGTGGCGGCGATTTTGCGGAAGGGGAGAGTGGAATACTGGGGCCAATCGGTGAGTAATGCGACGGCATCGGTGCCGACGGCGGCGGATACGGGATCGGGCATCCATTCGACCTCGTCCTTGAAGACCTGTTTCATGTTTTCCATGGCCTTGGGGTCGGTGGCGCGGACGTGCGCGCCTTTTTCAAGGAGATAGCGAATGACATCGAGGGCCGCGGATTCGCGGATGTCGTCGGTGTCGGCTTTGAAGGCCAGGCCCCAGACCGCGATTGTGGCTCCCTCGATGGGACGGCCCAGCTTCGAAACGAGCTTCTCCACGAACCGCTTCTTTTGCGCCTTGTTGATGGTCTGGATGGCATTCACGAACAGATTCTCGTGGCCGATCTGCCGCGAGATATGCTCGAGCGCGGCCACATCCTTGGGGAAACAGCTTCCGCCGTATCCGCAGCCGGCTTTCAGGAAGGCGGGGCCGATGCGATAGTCGGAGCCGATTCCCTTGCGGATGTCTTCGACGTCCGCTCCATACGCCTCGCAGAGGATGGTCATTTCGTTCATGAAGGAGATGCGGGCGGCGAGCATGGCGTTGGCGGCGTATTTGGTCAGCTCGGCGGATTCCCAGTTCATGGTGAGGAATTTTTCTTCCTGCTTGATGATGGGGTCATAGAGCCGGCGCATAATGCGGAAGGCGTCGGGGGAATCGCCGCCGATGACGATGCGGTCGGGGGCGAGGAAATCCTGGACGGCGGAGCCTTCGCGCAGGAATTCGGGGTTGGAAACGACCTGGACATAAGCTTTGGTCTGCTCGCGGAGGTAGTTGTAGAGCTTGCGATTGGTACCGGCCGGCACCGTCGATTTCACGACGATGGTGACCATGTATTCGCTTTTGATGTCGGCCAATGCATCGCAGACTTCCTTGCCGGCGGCCTCGAGATAGCTCATGTCAACGGTGCCATCGGGCCTGGGGGGAGTGCCGACGCAAAGGAACACCACCTCTGCGTCGCGGACGGCGGCCTTGACGTTGTCGGTGTATTGAAGCTGGCCGGAGGCGTAATGCTCCTTCATGGACTCGTGCAGGCCCGGCTCGAAGATGGGGCAGTGGCCATCCAGGAGGGTTTTGAGCTTCTTTTGGTCCTTCTCAACGCCTCTGACAGTATGTCCGATGCTGGCCAGACATGTGCCGGTTACCAGGCCGACATACCCACAGCCGATCACAGTGACATCCATAATTCAGGTCTCCTGGAGCCTTCCCGCGACAACTGATGCACCACCAAAGCCGGGGAGGGCGATCAATGCGGGCGGCCCCATCTTATCTGCAATCGGTGCGCCAGAATGAATCGGTCGAATCGCCGTGTACCGATGCAGTATTATATCTCGTTTTTGCTCCCGAGGATGGGCACGAATGTGGGATCAGCCTTATCGGACCACTCATCCATATTTCAGGGCCGGCTCGAGAGGCTTGCCATTGCGGCCGGCCAGGGCGGCGACGACGGTGGCCAATTCGTGTGGCTCGACGGGCTTGGAGACGTGGACCTGGTAGCCCGCGGCCAGAGCCCGCGTCCGGTCCTCCTCGCGGGCGTAGGCGGTGAGTGCCATTGCCGGCACCTGGCCGCCCTGCTCGGCGGTTCGGCCGCGCACTTTGCGAATCAGCGAGTATCCATCATCGTCGGGCATGGCGATGTCGCTGATCAACACATCGGGCAGCGCCCGATCCAGTTCTACCAGCGCATCGCGGGCGGAGCCGACGGCGGTTACCCGCGCCTGATGGCGGCGCAAAACTTCGGTGAGCATCTCGCGCGCATCGGCCTCATCATCGACAAGGAGGATGTGGAGCCCGGCAAGCATATCGGCGGCCGGAGCGACGGTGGGCGCTGACTTGAGCGTTCTGCGCTGTGGCGGGGGCTGCTCGGCTTCCAGCTTCACCGCGCTGACAGGAAGACTCACGGTAAAAGTTGCGCCATGTCCCTGGCCGAAGCTCTCGACGTGGACGGTGCCGCCGTGAAGCTCGGCGACGTGGCGGACGATGGCCAGACCGATACCCAGGCCGCTGTGGTGCCGGGTGCTGCTGGAGTCGGCCTGACGGAATCGGTCGAAGACGTAGGGGAGGAATTCGGGATTGATGCCGATGCCGTTGTCGACGACTTTGATCTGAACGTAGCCGCTTTGCCGGGTGAGGGCGACCTCGACTTTGCCGCCGCGGTTGGTGAACTTGATGGCATTGGTCAGCAGGTTCCAGATGACCTGCTGCATTCGGTCGGCATCGCCGGACATGTGATCGGCTTCGGTATCAAAGGAGGTGTTGAGCTGGATTTCCTTGGCATCGGCGGCGGGCCGCACGGCATCAATCGCGGCCTCAATCACCAATGCCAGGGACATGGGCCTGATGTTGAGGCGCATTTTGCCGGTCATGATGCGGGAGACATCGAGCAGATCTTCGATGAGCTTGGCCTGGGCGCTGACATTTCGCTCGATGACTTCCAGGCCGTGGGCGGTGTCGGCGGCATCGAGCTTGCCCATGCGGAGCAGGCGGGTCCATCCCAGCATGGCATTGAGAGGCGTGCGCAGCTCGTGGGAAAGGGTGGCGAGGAACTCATCCTTCATGCGGTTGGCCTCGCGGGCCTCGGCAAAGATGGTGTTCTCGATGGCAATCGAGGCCATTTGCGCCAGCTGGATCAGGATCGCCTCGTCATCCTCATCGAACTCACTGTCGATTTTGCCCGAAAGCTGGATCAGGCCGATGTTGCGGCCATCGCGGCTTACCAGGGGGGCGGCGAGGAATCCGGATAAGGCCTGGGACGCCGGGCTTCCTGGTTGCGCCAGCCAGGAGGGATGCGTCTGCAACTCGCGCGGCGACAATCGCACAGCGCGGTTCATTTTGGCGACCAGGGCGTGCAGATCGGCAAATATGGCGGGGGTAAATTCCTGCTCGCGTCCCTCGAATTTCTCTGACACTGACTGGACGTGCCGCGCCCGGCCCCAGTTCTGCTCAAGCGCCAGCACCGCGCAACAATGATGCGCCCCGATGACTTCGCGGGCGCTTTCAGTGACGATTTCCAGCGTCTTGTCGAGGGACAAGGCCGAATTGATCCGCAGGGAGGCGCCGGTGAGCTTATAGAGTTGCGCGGCGCGCCGGCGCAGCCATTCGGCCTGCCGTTTGACCTGCTCGGTTGCGCGATAGAGTTCAACGAAGACGCCAATTTTGGTCCGTAAGACCTCGGGGACGATGGGGGCCAGGATGTAATCGACGGCCCCCAGGGAATATCCGCGGGCGATGTGCATCTCATCGCTGAAGGCGGTGATGAAGATGATGGGGATGTGCTCGGAGTTTTTGCGCTGGCGGATGAGGCTCGCAGTCTCAAAGCCGTCGAGCCCGGGCATGTTGACATCGAGGAGGATGACGGCGAATTCCTGGCTGAGAACGCAGCGCAGGGCCTCCTTGCCACTGGCGGCCTTCACCATATCGACATCCAGGTCGGTCAGCACCGCCTCCAGGGCCAGGAGTTTCTCCGGGCGATCATCGACGAGGAGGATGCTGACTTTCCCGTTGGATTGACTCATATAGCGAGTCTCACGAGCCGGAGCCCCGGATGTACATCCGGGGCTTGGGCAGGTCATCCTACCGATACAACCAGACGCGGAGCAACCCAAGAAGCTGTTCAGTATCGACGGGCTTGGCGATGTAATCGGAGGCGCCGGCCTCGATGCACTTCTCGCGGTCGCCCTTCATGGCCTTGGCGGTCAGGGCGATGATGGGCAGCGAGCGGAACCTCGCCTGCTTGCGGATCGCCCGCATGGTGTCGTAGCCGTCCATGGCCGGCATCATGATGTCCATCAGGACGACATCGACATCGGGCGTGCCCTGAAGGATGTCGATGGCGGACTTGCCGGTCTCGGCCGACAGGATGTTCATGTTGTGCCGCTCCAGCACGCTGGTCATGGCGAAGATGTTGCGGATGTCGTCATCGACGATCAGCACCTTCTTGGTGGCCAGAACACTGTCGGTCGAATGGAGCCGCTGGAGCATTTCCTGCTGGGGCTGGAGCATGTTGTCCAGCTTGCGATGCAGGAAGAGCGACACCTCGTCGAACAGACGCTCGGCGGAGCGGACATCCTTCACCACCAGCGATTGGCACGCCTTCTTGAGGCTGCCTTCGAGCTTGCGATTGACTTCGCGAGGCATGTACATGATCACCGGCACATCGCGGCGCTCGGGATGATGATGCAGCCGCTCGATCAGTTCGAAGCCACTGGCATCGGGCAGCTCGATGTCGGTGATGATCGCGTCGAAGCGAACTTCCTCGGAAGCGGTGATGGCATCGGCGGCCGATGCGACCGTCTTGATGGCCACATCCTCGCCGCCGACCATTTGAAGGATGCTGTCGCGCTCGGCATCGCTGCCGTTAACGATCAGGAGGGAGCGCGTCTGCGGATCGACGAATTCGCGGATCCGCTTGAACGTCGCATCGAGCAATTCCTTGTTCCTCACCGGCTTGGTCAGCGCCCCGACAGCGCCCATGCGCAGGCCGCGCTCGCGCTCTTCCTCGGTGGTGATGACATAGACGGGGATGTGCCGCGTCTCAAAGTCATCCTTAAGCCTGTTGAGCACGCGCCAGCCGTCGATGTCGGGCAGGTTGATGTCGAGCGTGACGGCGTGGGGCTTGATTTCCCGCGCGGTGGCGATGGCCGCCCCGCCGCGGGCGGTGATCAGGCCCTTGAAGCCGTTCTCGTGTGCCAGTTCCAGCAGGAAGCGGGCGAAACTGGCGTCGTTTTCGACGATGAGGATTACCTTATCGTCGGCATTGATGTTTCCGCTGTCGTCGGCCACCTCGGCGAGGGGCAGAACGAAGGAGACATCGACCTGCTGCTCCTCATCCTGGGCCATCGCCAGGAGGGCGTTGCTCTGCGCCTGCTGATCCTGCTGCTCCTGCGTCCGCGGCAGCGGCCTGGGGGGAGGCTTGGGAGCGACGTAGGTCTGGGGCAGATAGAGCGTGAAGGTGCTGCCAACGCCGGGCGCGCTGGTGAGGCGGATTTCGCCGCCCAGCAGTCGGGCGATTTCGCGGCTGATGGTCAGGCCCAGACCGGTGCCGCCGTATTTGCGGCTGGTCGAGCCATCGGCCTGCTGGAAGGACTCGAAGATGATCGCCTGCTTGTCGGGCGGAATACCGATGCCGGTGTCGCTGACGCTGAGCGCCAAAACGGATCTGGCGCGGTTGAGGGTGTCGTGATCGCTGGACCATCCGCCACCGGCCGGGGCGATGGTCAGGGCGACGCGGCCGCGCTCGGTGAACTTGAACGCGTTGGAAAGGAGGTTTTTGAGCACCTGCTGAAGGCGTTTGGCATCGGTGTTCAGCGATCGGGGCAGGCCCGCGGCCAGTTCCACGCCAAAATCCAGCCGCTTGTTCTCGGCCACGTGGCGGAAGGTGCGATCGACGTAATCGCCCAGGTCTTTGAGGGTGACCTCGCCGACATCCACCACCACCGTGCCCGACTCGATCTTGGAGAGGTCGAGGATGTCGTTGATCAACGCCAGCAGCTCGTTGCCCGACGAGTGGATCGTCTTGGCAAACTCCACCTGCTTGGGCGTGAGGTTCTTCTCGGGATTCCTGGAGAGCTGATCGGAAAGAATCAGCAGGCTGTTGAGCGGTGTGCGCAGCTCGTGCGACATGTTGGCCAGGAACTGGCTCTTGTACTTGGATGTGAGGGCCAACTGCTTGGCCTTCTCTTCCAGCGCCTGGCGGGCCATTTCCACTTCGTGATTTTTCCGCTCCACTTCGACGTTCTGCTCGGCCAGCAGCTTGGCCTTCTCTTCGAGCTGAGCATTGGTCGTCTGGAGCTCTTCCTGCCGGCTCTGAAGCTCGCGAGCCAGGCTCTGAGACTGCTTGAGCAGGTCTTCCGTTCTCATGTTGGCTTCGATGGTGTTGAGCACGATGCCGATGAGCTCGGTGAGCTGATCGAGGAAGGTCTGGTGGGTGGTGCTGAAGCGCTCGAAGCTGGCCAGTTCCAGCACGGCCTTGACCTGGCCTTCGAAGACGACCGGCAGCACCATGACGTTCAGGGGAGTGGATTCGCCCAGGCCGCTGCTGATCTTGATGTAGTCGTTGGGGACGCTGGTGAGCAGGATCTTCTCTTTCTCCAGTGCGCACTGGCCAACCAGGCCTTCGCCAAGACGGAACTTGTTGTCGATGTTCTTCCTCTCCTTGTAGGCGTAGCTGGCGAGCAGCTTGAGCATGGGCTCATCGGCCTTGGAGGAATCGACGTTGTAGAAGACGCCCTGCTGTGCGGAAACCACGGGGGCCAGCTCGGAGAGAATGAGCTTGCCGACGGTGAGCAGGTCTTTCTGGCCCTGAAGCATTCGGCTGAATTTGGCGAGGTTGGTCTTGAGCCAGTCCTGCTCGCTGTTTTTCAGCGTGGTGTCCTTCAGGTTGCGAATCATCTCATTGATGTTGTCCTTGAGGGCGGCCATTTCGCCCTGGGCTTCAAGCTCGATTGAGCGGGAGAGGTCGCCCTTGGTGACGGCGGTGGCGACCTGCGCGATGGCGCGGACCTGAGTGGTCAGGTTGGCGGCGAGCTGGTTGACGTTGTCGGTGAGGTCTCGCCAGGTGCCGGCAGCACCGGGCACGAGGGCCTGGCCGCCCAGCTTTCCTTCGACACCCACCTCGCGGGCGACGGTGGTCACCTGATCGGCGAAGGTGGCAAGCGTGTCGATCATGCCGTTGATGGTGTCGGCGAGGGCGGCGATTTCGCCCTTGGCATCGACGACCAGCTTGCGCTTGAGGTCGCCGTTGGCGACGGCCGTCACGACCTTGGCGATGCCGCGCACCTGATTGGTCAGATTACCGGCCATGAGGTTCACGTTGTCGGTGAGGTCTTTCCAGGTACCGGCCACGCCCTTCACTTCGGCCTGGCCGCCGAGCTTGCCTTCAGTGCCCACTTCGCGGGCCACGCGGGTCACTTCGGATGCGAAGGAACGGAGCTGGTCCACCATGGTGTTG
>JBGPEF010000039.1:0-18486 GCA_041482675.1 Tepidisphaeraceae bacterium
GGTCGTGTGGGTCGGAGAGGATGCTATGGCGCACGAGGAGCCGGGCATTGCGAATGGCGCATCCAAGGTCTTCCCCTAACATCTTAAAACCCCCTTTTCAAAGACTGCACACTAATATAAGGCAGATGTTAGGGTAGGTCAAGAGGAAAACTCTGAATTCAGAATGGAGGATTCAGAAGATTCGCCCCCTTCGGAGGACACCGGTGATTTCAGTCCGGATTCCTCTGGTTGGAATTTGAGGGTGACCCCTTTTGTGCTTCCGCCAGACGTTGTCGAACTTCTGGTTGGCAATGGGCATCACGGTTAGTATGCGCCAGTGAATGAAGCTGCCGATAAAGGTCACCCTCTTTTACGTACCTTCGCAAACTGACGTGGACGCCGACATCACTGAGCTCACCGACTCGTTGATAGAGCGACGTATGGGCGGTACGTGGTGGGATGATCCTGCGCTCGATGCGGAACTGGCATCGCGCGAAATTGACAAATTCTGGGACTGGAAAGAGTTAAAAATAGAGCGCGCCGAAAGCGTCGTTGGATTCCCTGAGATAGGGAGGGGTAAGACACTCTCAGCGCGGAGATTGGCCGTCGTCACGGAAGATGGCGCGGTTCAGGGGGCGATGCTGGTGTCAAACGAGCCGGTGAAGTGCGAGCGTGACCCGGGCCAATTGGCGTTGTTTGTGGAACTTCTTTTCGCAGCGCCACGAAACCGACAGTGGATTCGGCTGGATCGGGCGGAGCAATTTCGTGGCATTGGCCTGGGACTTTTGCGAACGGCAGCGCAGCTCAGCCTCGGGGCCGGTTGTGACGGGCGCCTGAAGCTGGAATCGAGCCCCGATTTTGTCGATTGGTACAGAAAACGCGGTTTGCTGGAGGTTTCTACGGACCGTATGCTTCATGAAGGCGTAGAATATACGCCGATGGAACTTCCGACGAAGCACGTATCGATCTTGCTGCCCGAGCGGAAGAAAGGAAAATGAGATGGCGATCAAGGCCAAAAAGAAGAAGGCGCCCGTGACACCGGCGCTGCCACCAGGAATTAAGCCATCCACCCGCCGCATTGATCCGGCGTTGAGGAAGATGATTCATGAGGATCGGGCGATTGCGAGTGGGGGAAGAAATATTGTGCAGCGCAAAATGGGAGCGGGTGTGCGGTAGGGCGCGGTGTTTATCGCACATCAAGCGCCTCGGCCATGTCCGACAATGCATTCAGTTGCTCTTCGGGGTTGAAAATAGCCAGCGCCGCGATTCCACTGGGCAATCAAACGGGAGACACAGTTGGTTTCACTCTCGGAGAATTGGACTTGGCCCCTTTTCTTCGCTCGGGGATTTGCTGCGCGAACTTTCCACCGTGCCCCGGCCGGCCGACCAAGTGCCGGCCGAGGATCAGTAACACGACAGGCTGCTCAACAGCGACTACAGCGGGGTTTACCGGCCCACGCGGATGTGATAGGTCACGTCCTGAACATTCCCGCCTGCGACAGTGCGGAAATGAATCGTGTGCCGGCCCGAGAGAAACGGTGCGAGCAGGAGATAATAACCTTCGCCAACGCTGGGGCCGTAAGTGCCAGCGGGGATGCCGAAGTAATTGTCATCCGGCATCGTAACCATGAAAGGTTCACCCGTCTGGAAACGATAGGCTCGGATGTCCCTAACCCGCCGACCATCGATCTCAGCCGAGAGCTCAGTCACCTGGTCAATTGCATCCGAAGCCAGAGCGCGTGTGAACGCCTCCTGCTCCGGCGACCAGGGTGGATCACCGAACTCCGGAGTATTCACCCAGATATAATTATAGAGTGGGAAAAACAGCACCTTGCCGGGGGGGATGGTAATGGTGCGATCAACGGTGCCCTGTCCATAGGGCGCGCCCGCGAGGAACCAGACGAATCCAGATTCGCCGTTGGCAGCCTTGGCGCCAGTGAGGTCAAGGAGGGGACTTTCGTCGTTGGAGAGCGAAAGTGCCCATTCCCACCACTCCTCGCTTCCCGCGGAATAGATTTGCGAGAACTGAGGTGGCAGGACACCTGGAGTGAGTGCGACGTCACCGCTTCCCATCGCGGTGGGCCAGGTGAAGGCGAGCAAGACAGAGGTAAGTGTGATGCACAAGGCCAATGGGTTGGAATTGCGGCGTGGCATATTCGAGCTCCTGTTTAGAGGCTGTATTGGGTCCCGGGCTATCGTTTTGACCTTCGCGTGAAGAGGGCGGCGCCGGCGAGGACGGTCGACAAAATGAGAGAGGGTTCGGGGACGGGCGTGGCGACGGCAACGCCCGAGATGCCGTTGGCGAGGGTGTAGGAGAAGGGGACTTGGCCGGATGAGTTGATGGCGCTGGTGGAGAGGCCAAGCTCGGTGATAATGGAACCGAAGAGGGTGTCGCCGGTGACGAGGATTTTGTTAGTGGCGGGGTTTGGGCCGGTGAAGATGCCGCCGCCACCCGCGTCGAGCAGGCCGAGGAAGACGATGGTATCGCTGTTGTTGATGCCGAGCTCGACGGCGAAATCGCTGAAGGGGCCGGTCGTGTCGACATCAAAGATGATGAAGCCGCCACCGCTGCCGCTGTAAATGGTCTTGGGTGCACCGGGGCGCACGGTGACGAAGGCCACTTTGCCGTTGCTATTAATCGCGGGGGAACCGAAGCCGCTGAAGGTTGAGCTGTCGGCGATGGTGACGGGGGAAAAGCTTCCGCCTTTGAAGATTCCGAAACTGCCGCCGGTGCGATTGGCGAAAAATGCAACAAGGCCGGCCTTGAAGTCGATCTCGTTGCTTCCAAAACCGGTGAACCCTTCGAAGGCCCCGTAAATCTGTGTCGGGCTGCCGATTCCGTTACCCTTGAACAGGCCTGCGCCAGTGATGAATGCGACGGTGTCCGTGTCATCGACGACCGGAGTGCCGATGGCGCCTGTTGCGATGGGCGTGAGGGAGAGCCCGTCGCTGCGGTAGGCGGTGTTGCCGCCCGCGTCGGCGACGCCGAGGAAGGCGATATGGCCCAGAGAGTTGATGGTTGGTCGGCCCAAAGCACCCAAAGGTCCGGCGGTGTCGGCGATCGTGGTGAGTGGGCCGCCGTTGCCGCGGGAGATGCCCGCGCCGCCGGCCTTGAGGTTGCCCAGAAACGCGACGGTACCGTTGTCGTTGATGGAGGAGTCGATGAAGCTGCTGTACGGGCCGGTGCTGTCGGATATTTTCGTGAAGGTGTAGGGGGCGGCGTGGGTGCTGGTTACGCATAGGCCCAGCAGCAGGCCTGCAATGGCGCGGCTTGGAAGCATGGTTGCCTCAGTGAGAGAACGGAGACAGGCGAGAAATGCGTGCGCGCTGTCGCCTTGGCCCTGAATTTTGCACTTGATTGGGGTTGATTCCGAGGTGAACGACTACTGAAAAAAACAATACCTCAGAAAAACCGGGGCACAAAAATTATGTGAATTTAGATTTATTAATTTATTGTCATGTTGGCGGACTGTTGACCGCAAAAAACGCAGCGGAATGCCAATTCCCAAGATCGGGCCGGCGGGCCCATTATATGGGACATGAGCCGAGGCTTCTCTGTCATCATCGCGGCCCACAATGAGGCGGCCGTCATCGAAGCCACCCTCCGATCTGTCTTCGCCAACCCCCTCGATCGCCCCCTCCAGGTCATCGTCGTCGCCAACGGCTGCACCGACGACACGGCCGAAAAAGCCCGCAAATTCTCATCCCAGGTCGAGGTCATCGAAACCCCCGTCGGCAACAAGATCAACGCCATCAATCTCGGCGATCGCGTCGCCAGATATTTCCCCCGCGCCTTCCTCGACGCCGACTGCCAGCTCTCCGAAAACCTGCTCCAGCAGGTGGCCAATGCCTTTGAAGACCAAAGCATCCGCATCGTCGTCCCCGGCGTGAAATACATCTATGAAGGCCGGAATCCCTTCCTCGCCGGCTATTACCACCTCTGGCGCTCGCTCCCCTATGTGCGTCGCAACACCATGGCCCGCGGCTTCTATGCCATCGATCAGAAACTCCGCCAGCGCTACGTCGAATTCCCCGCGCTGACCGCCGACGACAAGTTCATCCGCAATCTCACCAGGCCCGAGGAACGACGCGTGGCGCAGGACTGCTGCACCACGGTCTATCTGCCCGACAACTTCCGCGATCTGCTGAAAGTCAAAACCCGCTGGACTTTCGGCAACCTCGAGCTGGCCGACCATCGCCCCGATTTGAATGTCAACGACCAGGGCGAGCACAATGGCGCGCGCAGCTACGTCCTCGCCCGCCCCTGGCTCTGGCCGAATATCCCAACCTTCCTCTTCGTCTGGTGGTACGCCCGCCGTGCCGCCCGCAAGAAATTGGCCGAAAAGCGGGCCGGCTGGGAACGCGACGAAAGCACCCGCATCAGCACCGCCCGCGTCACCAGTTGACGCGGCACTCTGACACGGCCATCAAAGCGAACTGAACCGTCGAGAGCGGCCAGACGGCTTTTGGGGGTTGGGACAATGGTTGAGTCTGTTCGAAGGGGCGGCTTTTCGCCTGCTGGAACTGCCTTTGCTGTAGAGCTCCTCGGTGTTACCCGTCTTTACGAGGGAATCGAGATGAGCTCTCCCATGCAGCGGCAGTCCGTCACCGTTATCATCCCCGCCCACAACGAAGAACAGGCCTTGCCATCCACGCTGACCAGCCTGATGGATCAGGACTTCGCCGGCCATCTGCGCATCGTCGTCGTGCCCAATGGCTGCGATGATCGAACGGCCGAGGTGGCTCGCTCGTTCACCGCAAAGGCGCGGGAACGCGGCTTCGAGTTGCTGGTGGCGGAGTTGTCCGAGGGTTGCAAGCCCAAGGCCCTGAATCACGGCGACCTCCAGGTCATCCCCGACAGCATTCGCATCTATCTCGACGCTGACATCCGCCTCTCACCCAACGCCATCTCGGCCGTGGCCCGCGAGCTGCGCGACGGAACCGGCATTCACTGCGCCGCCCCGCGCATCCAGGTCGCCCCGGCCAAATCGTTGATCACCCGGGCCTACCTGAAAGTCTGGCTCAACACTCCCTACATCCGGACGGACGTGATCTGCGGGTTTTATGGCGTCAGTGCTGAAGGCCGGCGGCGCTGGGACAAATTCCCGATCATTATCGCCGACGACAAGTTCACCCGCATGCAGTTCGCCCGCCGCGAGCGGAAGGTTGCCCAGGATGCGACCATGACCATCCAGTACGCCGAGGGCCTCAGTGAGCTGATCAAGGTGCGCACGCGCTGGACGCGCGGCAACATCGAGCTGGCGATGGTTTACCCGCAGCTTTGGAAGCGCGATGAAGGCCGATACACGCGGACGGTTCCGCACCTGCTCTCCAAGCCCAGCGTGTGGCCGAGCATCCCCGTTTTTGGATTGGTCTATGCCTGGGGATGGTGGGTGGCTTTCAAGACGCGCAAAGCCAATCTCTCCACCTGGGAGCGGAGCAACGGCTCGCGGGCGGCGCTGGCGACAGGCTGAGTGGGTACAATCCCGCCCCTATGAACCGACGGGATTTGCTGCGATTGGCGGCGGTGGGCGGGGTTGCTTCTGTCCTGAATTCCGGATGCACCAGGCACACACAGGAGACCTCGCGCTGGAGTCCGCGCAGCCAATGGGAGGAAGCGGACATCACACAACTCCAGAGGGCGAGTTCGGCGGAGTTGACTCAAGAGTACCTGGAGCGGATTGAGAAAATCGACAAGGGAGGGCCGCGGTTGAATGCGGTGATCGAGGTGAACCCTGATGCGCTGGCCGACGCGCGGAAGAGGGATGAGGAGCGAGCGGCGAAGGGGCCGCGGGGGCCGCTGCATGGGGTTCCGATCCTGATCAAGGACAACATCGACACGCACGATCGGATGATGACGACGGCCGGTTCGCTGGCGCTGATGGGTTCGGTTGCGCCCCGGGATGCGTTCATCGTGAAGAAACTCCGCGAGGCGGGGGCGGTGATATTGGGCAAGACCAACCTGAGCGAGTGGGCCAACTTCAGAGGCTCGCGCTCGACCAGTGGCTGGAGCGGAAGGGGTGGGTTGACGAAAAATCCATATGCACTGGATCGCAATCCCTCCGGATCGAGCTCCGGATCGGCCGCCGCGGTCTCGGCCAATCTGTGCGCTGTGGCGATCGGGACGGAGACGGACGGCTCGATCGTCTCGCCATCAACCCTCTGCGGCATCGTCGGGCTAAAGCCAACTGTGGGTTTGTGGAGCCGGTCGGGCATTATCCCCATCTCACAGACTCAGGACACCGCCGGGCCGATGGGACGAACGGTAAGAGATGTCGCCACTCTGCTTGGGGCGCTGACGGGTGTGGATGATCGCGACCCGGCCACCGAGGCCAGCCGGGACAAGGCGCATCGAGACTATACGCAGTTCCTCGATGCCGATGGCCTTCGCGGCGCTCGCATCGGCGTCGTCCGCAAGATGTTCCGCCTCACGCCCAGGGCCGATCGCGTGATGGAGAAGGTGCTGGAAACGATCAAGCAGCACGGCGCAATCCTGGTCGATCCGGCCGACATCCCATCCATCGGAAAACTCGGCGACTCCGATTACGAGTTAATGCTTTACGAGTTCAAGGCGGGGTTGAATGCCTACCTGGCGGGATTGAGCTCGCAAATCGCGGTGCGGACGATGAAGGATGTGATTGACTTCAACGACAAGAACGCCGAGAGCGAATTGAAATGGTTCGGGCAGGAGCATTTCCTCAAGGCACAGGAAAAGGGCCCGTTGACCGACAAGGCATATGTGGATGCGGTGGAAAAGTGCCGCCGGCTGTCGCGCGCGGAGGGGATCGATGCGATCATGGACAAGGAGAAACTGGATGCGCTGATCGCGCCCACAGGTGGGCCGGCCGGACGGACCGATTTGATCTATGGAGATCGCGGCGTCGGCGGAAGTTCATCGATCCCGGCCATGGCGGGCTATCCGAACATCACCGTTCCCTGTGGCGAGGTGTACGGATTGCCGCTGGGGATGTCGTTCTTTGGGCGTGCCTATAGCGAGCCGGTGCTGCTGAAAATCGCGTATGCCTTTGAACAGGCCACAAAGGCTCGCATCGTCCCACAATTCCTTCCGGGCATCGGCTGATGCAATGAACGGCATCCTGAACCTGAACAAGCCGGCTGAAATTTCCTCGGCCGCGGCCGTGACAAGGGTGAAACGGCTGCTGCCGCGCGGCATTAAGATCGGCCATGCCGGGACACTCGATCCATTCGCAACCGGGGTCCTACTCCTGTTGATTGGAAGCGCAACCAAGCTGTGCGAGCGGTTGATGGATGAGCCCAAGCAATATGAGGCGACGTTGAAGCTCGGCGCAACCACGCCGACGCTGGACCCCACGTCGCCGGAAACTGTTGATGCGAGCGCTGTCCCAGCGCCGCGGCAAAGCGTGGAAACATCGCTGCAAAAATTCGTCGGAGAGGTTCAGCAAACGCCGCCCATTTACAGCGCCCTGAAGATCGCCGGCCGGCCCGCATATGCCCGGGCGCGGGAGGGCGAGGAAGTGATACTGGAACCGCGAAAGGTGCGGATTTACAAGCTCGAGCTGCTCCAATACGACTGGCCGAGCCTGGACATTCGCGTCGATTGCGGCCGGGGAACCTACATTCGCTCTCTGGCCCGCGATATCGGCGAAGCACTGGGAACAACCGCCTATCTGACGACGCTCAGGCGCACCCGCGTCGGCCCATTTCAAATTGAAGAAGCGGCCACCCTCGACAAAATCCAATCCGACGGCGTCGCACCATTCCTCAAGCAAATATGAACATCCCGCCGCGGTTTTCAACCCCACCCCGTCTCCCTATAATGTCCAACCCGGTTTGAAAGGATCAGAAACTTGTCCACGGCAACCGCAAGCACCACCGCACCCGACCTGACTGTTCCGCTGGCCGGCGGCCGGCATCATTTCCTGCTCCGCCGCCTGCATTCGCTGACGGGCCTCGTCTTTGGCGGTTATCTGATCATTCACCTGCTGGTGAATGCGACCTTGGCCGAGGGCGGGCGGATTTTTCAGATGCAGGTGGACAAGATCCACTCGCTGCCGTTCCTGGTGGTCGTCGAAACCCTGCTCATCTACATCCCGATTCTCTACCACACCATTTACGGCGTCTGGATCACCGCAACCGGCCAGCCCAACATCTCTCACTATCGCTACGCCAAAAACTGGTTCTACTTTTTCCAGCGTATCAGCGCGATCATCATCGTCGCCTTCATGATTTTCCATGTCCTGGGCATGAAGGGTGTCTTCGGCGCCAATCTGGAATTCGTTCCCGAAAAATATGCACTCGAGAGCGTGAAATATCACTTCCAGCGGCACTGGTCGGTTCTCTATCTGATCTATCCGATCGGCGTGCTGGCTTCGTGTTATCACCTGGCGAATGGGTTCTGGACGGCGGCGATCACCTGGGGGCTGACGATCAGCGAAAAAGCGCAGCGGCGGTGGGGATATGTCTGTTTTGGATTGTTTCTGCTCACGCTGGCCCTGGGACTGCTGGCGCTTTTCGGCGTGATGCGCATCAATCCCGTCAGCAGCCCGCCGTGGCTCAAAGGATAGAATTCATGAGCAGCGATTTGATCGATCAATACGAGCACGGCGGCGAGAAACTCTCGATGGCCATTCGCGGGCTGACCGAGGAGGACCTCACCTGTTTCCCGGTTCCCGGCAAATGGTCGATCCAGCAGGTGGTGCTTCACCTGATGGACAGCGACCTGATCGCCTGCGATCGCATGAAGCGGACCATCGCCGAGGACAAGCCGACGCTCATTGGATATGACGAAAGCAAGTTTGTGGCGAATCTCGCCTACGACAAGCAGTCGGCCGCGGATGCGGTGACGATTTTCGACCTGAATCGAAAACAGTTCACGAAAGTGCTCAGGACGTTGCCGGCGGCCGCATGGGATCGAGTCGGCATGCACAACGAGCGCGGGCCGACGACGCTGGGCAAGCAACTCGAATATTACGTGAAGCACCTCGATCACCACCTGAGTTTCATCCACGAGAAGCGGGCGAGGATGGGAAAGAATTTGTGGTAGGAATTGAAATATGGCTGCACCTTCCAAGAAGAATGTGATCGTTGTCGGTGGCGGACTCGCCGGCCTGGCCTGTGCGATAAAACTGGCCGAAGAGGGCGTAACTGTCGATTTGTTTTCGATGGTTCCGGTGAAGCGATCTCACTCGGTCTGCGCGCAGGGGGGAATCAATGCGTGCAATGACATTGCCCGCCAGCAGGGATACAGCGAGTGGATGCATTTTGATGAGACAGCGCTGGGCGGGGATTTTCTGGCCGATCAGCCGCCGGTTCTGGAGATGTGCAACTGGGCGCCCAAGATCATCGATCTTTTGGATCGGATGGGCGTGCCGTTCAATCGCACTCCGGAAGGGCAGCGGGCGCTGCGGTTGTTTGGCGGCAGCCTGGTCAAGCGAACCTTTTTCGCCGGCGCGACGACGGGCCAGCAGCTTCTCTACGCGCTGGATGAACAGGTGCGGCGATGGGAGGCCGAGGGGCGGATCAATAAGTATGAGTTCTGGGAATTTCTCTGGCCGGTGATCAACGACGCCGGCCCGGCGCCGCAGTGCGTGGGAATCGTGGCCCAGGACATGCGCACCATGCAGATTCGCGCGTTTCGCGGCGATGCGGTGGTGATGGGAACGGGCGGCAACGGCTTGATCTTCGGCAAATCCACCATGTCGGTCATCTGCACCGGCGGGGCGGCCTCGCGCTGCTATCAGGCCGGCGCGAAATATGGCAATGGCGAGTTCATTCAGGTGCATCCCACGGCCATTCCCGGCGAGGACAAGTGCCGGCTGATCAGCGAATCAGCGCGCGGCGAGGGAGGCCGCGTTTGGGTGCCGCGAAAACCAGGCGACAGCCGCCATCCCAATTCCATTCCCGAATCCGAGCGATTTTATTTTCTGGAGGAGCGATATCCGAAATATGGCAACCTCGTCCCCCGCGACATCGCCACGCGCGAGCTGTTTCAGGTTTGTCAGGAGGGCCTGGGCGTCGGCGGCGGGAACATGGTCTATCTCGACCTGGCCGACCTCGTGAGACAGATCGGGCGAGAGAAAGTGCTCTCCAAGCTCGAAGGAATTCTGGAGATTTATGAGAAATTCGTCGGCACCGATCCGCTTGCCGAGCCGATGAAGATTTTCCCGGCGGTGCATTACACCATGGGCGGGCTTTGGGCCGGTTTTACCAAGGATGAGAAGAGCGGCGGGCTGAAATTCGGCGATCCGAAAAATATGATGACCAATATCCCCGGTCTCTATGCCATGGGTGAGGTCAGCTTTGCGTACCACGGGGCCAATCGGCTGGGGGCCAATTCGCTGCTCTCGTGCATATTCGACGGCCTGTTTGGCGGGACCTGCATCAGGAATTACGTCAACGACGCCGCCCGCAACGCGGCCGCCGATCTTCCGCA
The DNA here is from genome assembly GCA_041482675.1 of Tepidisphaeraceae bacterium. Taxonomy (GTDB): domain Bacteria; phylum Planctomycetota; class Phycisphaerae; order Tepidisphaerales; family Tepidisphaeraceae; genus JBGPEF01. The sequence goes on from JBGPEF010000039.1 coordinate 10,394, forward strand.
GTCACTTTACGATTCGGTCGTGCAGCAGGAGACGGAACGACAAAACTGGCTGATTAAGAACGACGGCAACGAGAATCCCTATCTGCTCTGGCAGGAAATGGGCAAATGGATGACCGACAACTGCACCGTCATCCGCCACAATGAAAAGCTGGAAGATACGCTCAACCGCTGCGAGGAATGGAAGCGGCGGTATCAGCGGGTGAAACTGTCGGACACGATGATGTGGACGAACCAGAACCTCTCGTTCACCCGCGCGGTGCGGGACATGATCATCCTGGCCGAGGCGATTCTCAAAGGCGCTCTGCTGCGGAATGAATCGCGCGGGGCGCATTACAAGCCGGCCTTTCCCGAGCGCGATGATCTGAACTATCTCAAGGCCACCATCGCCACCTACGACCCGGTGAAGAATTCCGCGAACATCACTTATGAGAAGGTTGATACGAGCCTGATTCAGCCGCGGGCGCGGACGTATGGCAAGAAGGAAGCGTCCGCCAGGCCCGTGGCCGCGCCGGCGCCGGCCGCGGTGGCAGCGGCGGTGTCATCGGTTTGACATGGACCAGCCGATTTTTCCGGTGGCGATTTTGGCGGTTGGCGTGTTCGGGCCGTTTCCCTTAAACTCACGATCCAATTATTGATGAGCCAGCAATTCCCTCGTCGAAAACATTTGAAGGAGATCCCATGAATCGACTGCTCATTTCCGCCACCATTCTCTCGCTCGGCCTCTGGGCCGCCGGGTGCAAGAGCGACCACAAAGACACTGAGCCCGCCGCTCATCAGAAGATGGCCGACAAAAACATGCAGATGGCCAGCGCCAACATCGAGCCGACCAAGGGCAACACCGCCAAGGGCACGGTGATGTTTCATCAGATGGGCGACAAGGTTCACGTGATGGCCGACATCAGCGGCCTGAAGCCAAATCAGAAGCACGCCATTCATATTCACGAAGGCACCGTGTGCGGCGAGGATGGCATGGCCGCCGGCGGGCACTTCAACCCCGAGAAGCACGATCACGGCCTGCCCAGCGCTGATGCATCCAAGCGTCACGCCGGCGACTTTGGCAACATGCAGGCAGATGCCGACGGCAAAGCCCATTTGGACTTGACGGTGGACAACATCACCATCAGCGGCGCGAAAAACCCGATCATGGGCCATGCGGTCATCGTCCACGCCGACCCCGACGACGGTAGCCAGCCCACCGGCAAAGCCGGCGCACGCATCGGCTGCGGAATCATCAAGGCCGGGGGAAATATGACCATGCTTGAATATCATGAACCGATCACACTCGGCTACGTCATCAGCCGCCCGGAGGTCGTCAATACGCTCATCAATCCTGTCCAGCGCCATCAATTCAGCTCTTCGGCTGGTGTCAATCAGGTTGATTGGTTTCGTCTGCCGTCGCTGAGTCTTCCGCAGACTATTTTGCCCCCCGACCCGCAGGTTACGGAGTTTAGCATTGAAAAAGACGCTGCCAATCGTGGCCTGGGGACATCGGCCATCGCGAGCTACCGCGAGGCCGGGCTGATTCCATTTTCCCAAACTTCAATGACTCGGGTTGAAAATCGCACCATCACGGTCAGCATCATCGGGAGATGAAGGTCCAAGGGGCAGCCATCTTTCAGCTTCGAAGTTTCATTTTCATTGTGACGTTGCTCGCGCTGGTTGGCGGCTGCGCCGCGCGCGGCGGCCGGATCAATCTGGAATCAACCACCAGCCACCGCTTCCTCACCCAGGTCTTCAACCAGGCCTACATCACCGACTCCGGCAGCGGCGAATATGACATCGTGCTGGTGGACAGCCCCGGCGAACTGCCTCCCCAGCGCCGTAAGAATCGCCCGCTCCTGCCCATGCCGCTGGCGCCGCTCCAGCAGGTGATGCACATTCACGTCTATTGGCACGCCTTGACCGGAATCAAAACCAATCCGGCGGCGGTCAATGCTTCCATCGACTGGTATGTGCTTGGCGCCGGCGGCGGGAACGACCTGGTGCTCTATGAGGGCGCGGGTTATGTCGTGGTGGATAGTTCCGGCGAGCGGCGCGAAGTGAGCATCAAGGATGGTGATTTGCGGCCGAAACTGGTGAGGGGAAATATCCAGGATCCACTCGGCCATGCCACGCTTTACGGCTATGCCACCGCACGCATGAACGATGCCCGCGTGAGGGATACGCTGGCGCAGATGCAGCAAACGGTCCGCCAGGAAGACTCGCAGGCAGGCGCCACCCAACCCTAGATATCGTCGTCGCCCCACATCTCGCGCTGCACGCGCTGCGTATCGCGGCGCTGCTCGGCGTCGGCCACGACCGCATGGTTGATCTGCGGCGTGACTTTGGGCGATGAGGACAGCGACTGCACGAGGTGAAGGACGGCCTGCTGCTGGTCGGCTGAAAGCTGCTGCATCATCATGAACACTTGCTCGGCCGGTGTCATGTCGAGATTCTACCGCGAAACTCACCGATTTGTCAGACTTGACGCGACAAAGACAGACAATCTGCGCACCGCGAGCGAACAGACTGCCCCCCCTGGATGAGGAATCCGGGCCATCGCGAGGCAATTCAGCTCCGCCATCAAGTCTGGCACTGGCGTTGCTCTACTGCTCTGCGTCCTGTTTGCTGACCGTCGAGCAGTATTGGCGATTCGGCGACAGGACATTATTAAACCCCCAAAGAGTGCACCCTCCTAAACAAGCACTCTACTGAAGCCCTAAGCCGTCCTTGCCCGGGACGGCTTTTTTTTGCGCGCTGGTAAAATACAGGCACTATGAAAGCCATTCGAGTGCATCAATTTGGCGAGCCCGACGTTTTGAAATTGGAAGACGTCCCCGATCCAACTCCGGCCGCCGGGCAGGTGGTGGTGCGGATGAAGGCGGTGGGGGTGAATCCGGTGGAGACCTATATCCGCGCTGGCCGGTACGGGCCAAGGCAGTTTCCCTTTACGCCAGGCAATGACGGGGCGGGGATCATCGAAGCGGTCGGGCCGGGAGTGAGGCAATGGACCAGGGGAGATCGCGTCTATGTGGCGGGATCGATAAGCGGGACTTATGCAGAGTTGGCGCTATGCGATGCGAGGAAGGTGCATCGCCTGCCGGAGAAAGTCAGTTTTGAAGAAGGATCAGCCCTGGGCGTGCCTGCGACGACGGCCTGGCGGGGATTATTCCAGCGAGGGGGAGCGCAGCACGGTGAAACGCTTCTGGTGCATGGCGCAAGCGGCGGCGTGGGCACGATGGCCGTGCAATTGGCCCGTGATGCCGGCCTGTCCATCATCGGCACCGCCGGCAGCGAAAAGGGCCGCGAGCTGGTCCGCAGCCTCGGCGCGCAGCACGTGCTCGACCATCGCTCGGCCGATTACCTGAAGGAAGTAATGAACCTCACGCAGCAGCGCGGGGTGAATTTGATCCTGGAGATGGCCGCCAACGTGAATCTGGCGAAGGACCTGTCCGTCCTCGCCAAATTTGGCCGGGTGGTGGTCATTGGCAGCCGGGGAACCATTGAAATTGACCCTCGTGACACGATGACCCGCGACGCCGACATCCGCGGGATGACGATCAACAACCTCAACGATCAGGATTACGAGGCGATTCATTCGGGCATCGTGGCCACCCTGGAAAAGGGCAGGCTCAAGGCCATCATCGATACGACGCTTCCATTGGCTGAGGCCGCCCGGGCGCACAAGATGGTCCTGGAGGGTGAATCGCACGGCAAAATCGTCTTGATCCCGTAATCCGTCGCGTCGTGTCCCACTGGCGGGTTGTGTGCCACTGGCAGCCTGTGTGCCACTGGCAGCTTGCTGCCAGTGTCTTTGAACACTGGCGGACAAGCCGCCAGTGCCACAAAGTCGGCCACTTTCCGCGCTGCTGGCTCTCCCTGCCCTGCGGTAGATTGCCCTGATGATCCATCCCGCTTCTGTAAAGATCCGCGCCGACCCGATGGACATGCTCTGGCATTACTCCAACGGCGAAATGCCCTGTTATCTCGTTCGCGAAGGCGGCGAGGTGGGCTGGATTAAGTACACCCATCGCGGCGTGCAGCTTTTGGACAAGGTGGAGTTCCCAAAGAAGCAACGGCGCTACATCTTCTCGCCCAAGTTCCAGGTCAAATACAACCAGGCGTTCGAGGAGACGTTGGCCGGCTGCGCGGATTTGGCGCGCGAGGGGCGCACCTGGATCACGCCCGAGCTGCTCACGGGCTACACGGAATTGCATCGTTTGGGTTATGCCCACAGCTACGAGGCCTGGATGGATGGAAAGCTCGTGGGCGGCGCCATCGGCGTGCAGATCGGCGGATATATCACCTGCGAGACGATGTTTCATCGCATCAGCAACGCCAGCAAAGCCGTCTGGGGCCAGACGCTGCTGCGATTGCAGGAGCGCGGATTCAAGTGGGTCGATACCAATTGCGTGGCCGCCCATCAGGTCGAATACGGCGAGGAATGGGTGCCACAGTGGAAATTCGAGCAGATGGTGATGGCGGCGATGAAGGAAAATCACAGCCTTGCGGATGACATCCCCTGTCCGCCGGTGCCGTGGGTCATCAAGGCCGGATTGCCGGTGGCGCGGATCATTAGTGCGGTGCGAAAGAGGCTGCCATGGTCGAAGCCGCCGCAGCAGGGCGTTGTGCGACAGCCCACCCCATCGCGCGACACGCAGACGGAAGATGAACCGATGCCGCGGCCGACCCAGGCCCCTACGGCCGCGTTGCCGTGACGTGCTGCTTGAGGAACTGTTGCACATCAACGGGCATCTGCTTGGTGGCCGACTCAATGGCCGCGAAGGCCATGGCGGCGGAATACACATAGTCTGAAATCGTCCCCGGCGGCTCCTGCCCGCCGCGCAACCAGTCGCAAAACAGTTCCCCCACCCACGCCTGCGCCCACGCCTCCTGCTCGAGCAGCGGCAGCGTCTGCACCGTCGGAGCATCGTGAGCGCCCCCGGAAATCATCTTCAAGCTCCGCCGATCCAGCTCCAGCGTCGCCCCTGAGCACTCAGCCCGGATGTATTCCTCCCCCAGATCATTGAGCGAAGCAAAATTCACCAGCGAACCTTCATAAAAGCATCGCACCCCATTGCTCATTTCCATCGTGATCATTGCCGACGTGTCCCCGCGATACTGCGCCCACGGCGAGCTCCAGGTGTGCGCCTGGATCCAGTTCGCCTCCTTCGCATCGGTCAGCCCGCGAATGATGTCAAAGTGATGGATCGCCGCCTCGAGCATGAGCGGATCGTTCATCTGATGCCGATAGGCGCCCCAGCTCGCGTGCTGCCGCAGGTTTTGCGTGAAGCGCATCACCAGGTAATTCAGTTTTCCAAAATCCGGCTCGCGCAGGAAATGCTCGAGCGTCTGCTTGTCCTGATCGAGCCGATAGCTATTGGCCACGGCCATCTTCTTTTTCGCATTTTTCGACTGGCGATAAATCTTCAGCGTCGACTGGATCGTATCCGCCACCGGCGACTCGCAGAGAATGTGCATGTCGTGGGTAATGGCCGCTTCAATCAGCTTCTCATGCTGCGGCGTGGGCGCGGCGATGATCACAAAATCCGCCCGCCGGTTTTCCAGCGCTTCCATCGGATCGGTGAAACAATGCTGCGGTGTGAGCTGCAAATACTCCTGCGCGAATTTCAGCCGCTCGTCGCTGGCATCAACTACCGCCGCCGGCACGGCCTTCTGCATGGCCATCAGTCGTGGCAGCGCATTTCGGGCCCAGATTGCGCCAGCACCACCAGCGCCGATGAGGATGTATCGAAGGGGATCAGCCATCAGTGATTGATGTTTCGTGGAATCCCACCCGTGCGTTAATCGACGCGAATCAGGTAAACCCTCGCCTTCTCTGCTGGCTGTACCGTGACAGCGCATCATCGATCACCGGATAGGCCGCCTTGGCCGGCTGAATCTCATCCACCTCGACGGTCTTGCCCTCGAGTTGCTTGTAATCCTGGAAAAACCGCGACAGCATCCGTAATCGATGCGGCGGCATCTCGGCCGCCTCCATGTAGGAATTAAACTCCGGGTCCTCGGTGGCCACGGCGACGATTTTGTGGTCCTTCTTGCCGCTATCGACCATGGTCATCAGGCCGATGGTGCGGGCGTGAATGATCGTCAGCGGAACCACCGTCTCCTGACAGAAAACCAGCACATCCAGCGGATCATCATCCTCGGCCAGCGTCTGCGGAATAAATCCGTAGTTGGCGGGGTAATAGGCGGCGGAATAGAGCACTCGATCCAGCTTGATCATTCCCGACTGTTTATCCAGCTCGTACTTGACGCTGGAGCCAAAGGGGATTTCGATGATGGCCAGGAATTCCCTGGGAATGTTTTCGCCAGGTGTCACGTCGTGCCAGGGATGCAGCATGGTGCGAATAATAGTGCAAAGAAGGCGGAAAAAATATGAAAACAAATGAAAGAGGGGTTTCCCGGCGGGAATTGATCAAAGGAGTGATGGCCGCGGAGGCGGCGGCGCTGGTGGGATGTTCATCCCATCATAAAAACACTCCATTAACATTCGCGGCCGAAAATCAAAAACCAGGAACGAGCGATTGGATGCTTACCAACACCCGCATCGATCCCAGGACCAAATATCGATGTCCGTGGATCGAAGGATACTGCTCGCACACGAGCGTTCGCGCCGGTGAAGAGCTTGCGATCTATGTCAGCACCAACCCACCCGCTCCTTTTACGATTGATATCTACCGCCTGGGCTATTACGGCGGCCTCGGCGGCCGGCATGTGATGAGCATTGGCCCCTGCCATGGGAAAACTCAGCCCGATCCTCCCATCGGCGAGCGGCGGGTGCGCAATTGCCAGTGGGAGCCCTGTGATAAATTTAAAATCCCCACCGATTGGCCCAGCGGCGTCTACGTCGGCAAGCTCACCGAGAAAATCACCAATCTGCAAAGCTACGTCATCTTCATCGTCCGCGATGACCGCAAGGCCTACCTCATCTTCCAATGCTCCGACACCACCTGGCAGGCCTACAACCGCTGGCCGAGCCAATTCTCGCTTTACGACGATGGCAAAAGCGTCTGGTACTGGGGCCCCGGCGTCGATGTGAGCTTCAATCGGCCGTATGGAAAATATTGCCAAATCCTCGACGCTCCACTCTCCATTGGCTCCGGCGAATTTTTCCTCTGGGAATTTCCACTGTGCTTTTGGCTCGAACAGCACGGCTACGACGTCACCTACATCTCCAACCTCGACACACATTCCGATCCGACAACTCTCTTGCGCGCCAAGGGAATCCTCTCTGTCGGCCACGATGAGTATTACTCGCTCGAAATGTTCAACCACATGAAATCCGCCATCGCCGCCGGCGTGAATGTGGCCTTCCTCTCCGGCAACACCTGCTGCGGCCGAATTGAATTCTCGCCCGGCAATCGCTCCTTCACCCGCGCTGACCGCTTTGGCCCCCGCGACCCCGAAGAAATCAAAGCATTCCCCGCCATGGCCCTCCTCCCCTGGCAAAGCCCCAACGAGAACACCCTGATCGGCGCACGCAGCACCGGCCCGATCACCGGCGGCGCGGACTGGGTCTGCACAACTCCCGATCACTGGCTCTACGAAAATACCGGAATGAAAAAAGGCGACGGCATCCCCGGCCTGATCGGCTGGGAATGGCACGGCGATCCCGCCCCCATCCCCGGCCTGCAAATCATCGCCAGCGCCCCCACGCGCAGCGGCAATAAAATCCAGGGCACCTACACCTCCACCATCTATCCCGGCCCCAGGGACAACATCGTCTTCAACGCCTCAAGCTGCTGGTTCGCCGACGGCCTCTCTGCGCCGCCGGGCTACGTACGTCCTTCGGTCTACGCGACGCCGAAGGGACCAGACGCGCGGGCGCAGCGGCTGACGGCGAATCTGCTCAAGCGAATGATTACGTAGCCGGGGGCAGAGAGACAATCACGCCGCGATAGTGGCGGCGATCGTCTCGCTGAGCGGTCCCTTTTCGCCGCGGCTGCCGACCCAGCGGAGCATGTACCAGGCGGTTTTATTGCCGGGCAAAAGGACTCCCCTGTTCTAACCACGTCAAGAACCAGTCTTCATGGGGATGCGGGACTCTTCGGGCAATACGGGACTGAAGCGTTGACGCCGCGCAGCGGCGGCGA
>JBGPEF010000040.1:0-18112 GCA_041482675.1 Tepidisphaeraceae bacterium
CAACACGCACCTGATCAAGGTGGCCGAGGAGCAGGTGCCGCTGGCCGACGCGATCCGCTCCTATCTTTTCAACAGCCAACTGGTCACGCTGCCAGGCGGCGGGATGGTGCTGATTTGCCCCAGCGAGTGCGAGGAGATCGCCTCGACGCGCGACTATCTCAAATCGCTGCCCACCTCGACGTCGCCGATTCACTCCTGCCATTTCATTGATGTGCGGCAGAGCATGAAGAACGGCGGCGGGCCGGCCTGTCTGCGGCTGCGGGTGGCGCTCACCGAGCCGCAACTGGCGGCATTGCATCCGCGCGCCCTGCTCACACCGACGCTCTATGATCAGCTGGTGCAATGGGTCCATCGCCACTATCGCGAGAAGCTTCATCCCGACGACCTGGGCGATCCGATGCTGCTGGAAGAATCTCACAATGCCCTGGAAGACCTGACCGGCATCCTCCAGCTCGGCTCAATCTACGACTTCCAGAAAAGGTGATGTCATGTTCGATCAGGCCAGGGATCACTACGCGAAAACTCTCGCCGACATCCGGAATGCCGGCCTGTGGAAGGAGGAGCGGGTCATCGCCTCGCCACAGGGTGTGGAGATCAACGTCAACAGCCGGGTGGTGCTTAATTTCTGTGCGAACAATTATCTCGGCCTGGCGAATCATCCGGCGGTGGTCGAGGCGGCCCGGAAATCATTGAACGATCGCGGATATGGAATGTCGAGTGTGCGGTTCATCTGCGGGACGCAGGATAAGCACAAGGAGTTGGAGAATCGATTGTCGGAGTTTGTGGGGATGGAGGAGACCATTCTTTATTCGTCGTGCTTTGATGCAAATGGGGGATTGTTTGAAACGATACTCGGGCAGGAGGACGCGATCATTTCGGATTCGTTGAATCATGCATCGATTATTGATGGGGCGCGGCTGAGCAAGGCGCAGCGGCTGCGTTATGAACATGCGGACATGAAGGATTTGGAGGAGAAGCTCAAACGATCGCAGCAGAATCGGCTGCGATTGATCGCGACGGATGGCGTGTTCAGCATGGATGGGGATATCGCGCCTCTTCCGGCGATCTGCGACCTGGCCGAGAAATACCAAGCGATGGTGATGGTCGATGATTCGCATGCGACGGGTTTTGTTGGGAAAAGCGGCCGGGGATCGCATGAGTTTCATCATTGCATGGACCGCATTGATATCCTGACTTCGACACTGGGGAAGGCGCTGGGAGGAGCGACAGGCGGGTTCACCAGCTCGCGAAAGGAGATCGTGCAGCTCCTGCGCAATCGATCGCGGCCATATCTCTTCAGCAATACGGTCCCGCCGACAATCGTGGCCGCGACTCTGGCGGTTTTGGAGCTGATTCAGAGGAGCGATGACCTGCGGCGGCGGTTGGAGGCGAATACGCAGCGGTTCCGGAGTGCGATGCGGGGGGCGGGGTATAACATCGGGGGACAACACGGGCATCTGAGTACAGCTGCCCATGCCACCCCGGGTGCAGGTCACCCGATTGTGCCGATCATGCTCGGCGAGGCGCGGCTGGCCACGGAGCTGTCGCGCCGGCTGTTGGAGAAGGGAATCTATGTCATCGGATTCAGCTTTCCTGTCGTGCCCGAAGGCAAGGCGCGGATTCGGGTGCAGCTTTCGGCAGCGCATACCGAGCAGCACATCGATCAGGCGGTTGCCGCCTTCGCATCGGCCGGGCGGGAACTGGGGATCATCCGCTGAGGAGGAAGAATGCGCCGAGTTTTGCTGATCATGATCCTGGGGCTTGCGGCCGGTTGCGGCGCGCGGACCAGCGCCGGCGATCAGTCGTTGATCGATCAGGCGGATTCGCTGCATCGCACTCTCGCTCCCGCGATTGTCAGCGATGATCCGCGGCTGCGGGGATATATGCAGCAGATCGCAGCGCGGCTGCTGGCGGCCGCGCGTGAGGTGGCCCGCGAGCAGTCCTTGGGAAAAGATGGCGAGAATTCGGATTGGATGTTCTCCAAAGAGGTGCAGTTTCACATTGCCAGGTCGACGGTCCCCAACGCGTTCACCGCCGGCGGACATCATGTTTATGTGCTGCTGGCGGCGTTTGGGAAATGCCAAAGCGAGGATGAGCTGGCGGCGGCCCTGGCGCATGCTTACTCGCACACGCTGCTGCGGCATATCCAGCACCACATTCACGCGGGGCCGCCGGATGCGCCGGCCAGTTCGATCGTGCTGCGCTTCGCGGAGCATCGATTCACCCTGAAACAGGAGCAGGAGGCGGATGATCTGGCGTTTGCGATCTATACGCGGGCGGGATGGGATCCTCCGGCGTTTTTGAACATGCTGGAGCATCTGGAAAGTCCGCCGCCGCGAATCGCTGCGATTGGCAGCCGGCTGGAGCGCTTGCCGCCGGCGGCGCAGGAGTGGAGCAGGCCGCCGATTACGGATGTGCGCCGATTTGGGGAGCATCGCGAGCAGGCGGGCATCATCGCGTCATCGCGACAGGTTCCGCGGGTGGTCGAGCGGCTGTTGGCGGCATTTCCGAATTGCTTTGCCGCGGACGACCTGCCTCAGCAGAAGGAAGCGCAGCGCGAGCTGAGCGCGCCGATCTCCACAGAAACGCCAAATACATTTGAAAAGGGGCCGCGCGAGCGCAGGCAATAGCTGAATCCGCTCGGCAGCGAAGCGGCGGATCATCAGGTCTCAGCGATTTTGCCACTGCCGGGCGGAGTCGCGTCTCACTTAAGATAAGCAAGCGATCCCGTGGGTTAGGAGCGAGGTGTACGGCGGCCCGTGCCCCGGCCATCGAGACTCCCCATTGAGCCACATCGCAAAAGGAACGCAGGCTAAAGCCTGCACTACAAAAGACATGGCAATTTTTGGCCGCCCGGAATTTCTCCCGCAACAGCAGCGCGACTCGATCTATGAGCTCGCCGGGGTGCGTGGTTTTGATGGGGAATTTGAGAAATCGTTCTTCGTCAAAGGGATCGAGACGCGCGATATGGCGCCGCTTTCGGCGGGGACGCTGATGCTGGAGGTGGCGCGGATTCAGCAGCAGGTGTCGCGGGCGCGGCCGGGGCATTGGGCCGAGGTGCATGCGCTGGGATTTGGAAAAAAGGGCCCGTTTGTTGTCGTCGATCATTATCCGCGAACGGCGGCCGATTTGATCAAGTCGGCGACGCCGCTAACCAGCCGTGCGCTGTTTCGAATCATCATGTCGATGCTGAAGGGTCTGCGCGATCTTCAGCAGATTTCCGGCCGGCCGCACGGGAACCTGAAGCCGTCAAATGTTCTGCTCGGCTCAGGCGATCTCGCCGAAACCCACATTGCGCTGACCGATCCTGCACCGGCCGGGCAGGTGGCGCGAGGGGAGGCCAAGAATGATCTGTTTCAACTTGGACAACTGATTCACGAACTGGTGCTGCATCATCCGTTCGCCGGGGCATGGCCGGTTGCCGCGACGCGGGCATGGACGGATTTGGGACGGCCAGGACGGCGCTGGCGAAATCTGTGCAATCGGCTCCTGAATCCGAATCCGGAAAAGCGGCCGCGGCGGCTGGCGTCGGTTTATAACCGGGTTTGGAAATTGCGTCCGCGAAGGCCGGTGATATTGCGGCCGGTGGCGCTTCTGTTTCTGCTGGCGGCAATGGGGGGTGCGGCGTTCGTGCAGCGGGAGCGCATTTGGAGCTGGACGAACGCGCATCTGCCGCAGCGGGCGATTGCGACAACCCAACCGAACGAATCGCCGAACGAGAGACCGCAACAACTTGTGATATTGCCGCAACCTGCCGTCGCACCGACCACCGCGCAGGCACCGACGCTGGCGGCCGAATCGGAATTCCTTCGTGAGTATCAGCGGCTCTATGAGAAGCGTGGGTGGAATGGGCCAGCGCAATATCTGTCGAACTTGCGTGCTCGATTTGCCGCGACCGCGCCCGGCGATGCTGCGGCCCGCAAGGCGCTTGGGGATACGGAAGTGATGTTGAAGAAGATTGAGGAGCGATGGGCAGCGCTTGCCCAGACTTTGAGTTTCATTGGAAACATGGCGCACAATGATCCGGTGTTGCTGACGTATCCACAGTTCCCCAAACAGTCAGTTGCATCGGCGATATCCCAGCCGACCAGCACGTCGCCTTTTCCCGCAATTCTGGAATCGCTCGATCGTGCGGCGGCCGATCCGGCGTGGAAATCCGTGCTGGCGTTTCTGCAAAGCACCGATGCGCAGAAACTCGATCACCCATGGATGATCGAGTCCAGCCCGCTGCACAAGCGGTTCGCAAATAAAGCCGTGGCGAGTGCGGAAGACCTGCAAGCCTGGCTGGCCGAGGCGAAGCTGCCGGAATTTCAGAGGCTGGCGGCCAGCGATGATCCGCGACCGAGATGGAGCGCGCGGCAGCAGATCGGCCGCATCCGGGGGAATGATCTGGAGAGGCTGGCGACGCTTTATAAGGATTCGGCGGAGGCGAAAGCGGCGGCTGGGCCGTTCGAGAAGCGGCTCAATGAGTTGGAAAAGTCCGCGGCGAATCTGCTGGCGGGTGATTTGCCGTGGTCGATAAAGAATCGGCCCACGATCACATCATCGATTGCGGAGATTGATCAACAGATTGCGAAGACGGCGGAAGAGTTGCGGGTGGCGCTGGCAAAACGTCAGGGTGCGCTTGATGAAGCGGCAGCGCGGGAAGCGGCCGTGGCGCGACAGAGGCAGGAGGCGCAGCATTTTGCCGGGGAACTGGAGGCGGCGCGGGTCAGTGCGATTCCGGCGATTCAGAAGGAATGGCAGGCTCGATCGAAGCCGATTGTGGATGAAATTCGCGGCGACGCAACCCGCTACACCCCGGCCCTGGCTGATCGGGCGGCGGAGATGCAACGACGGATGGAGATCCTCGACGCGTCGTTTCGTACTTTACCCGAGAAGCTGGAGCTGAAGGGCGGCTCGGCCGCGTGGAACGATCGACTCATCGCCGCGCTACTGTCGCTCGATGCGCAGCAGCGGGAGCGATCTGTCGAGAATTTGATCGCGGCCTCGCGTCCCGTCTCCAGCCGCGAGCCGTCGGTGGATGAGCTTAAAGCGAAAGCGGCGGATGCCCGCAAAAGTTACGATGAGTGGTCGAATACTACCGCGAAGTTGCTGGCGGATTTGAACGAGGCGGATCGGTTGCTGGCGGCTGGGTATTCACTGGATGAGCGGCCGCAGCAGGATCGGCCCACGGCACGGCAGCTCCTGGATGAGTGGCAGAAGCGGGATATTTTTGCGTCGCAGGGCATTGGGAACGCAATCGAGCCGTTGACCGCGCCGATTCGAGCTTTGGACAAGGCGGATTGGCAGACGCTGGTGCAATTCGCGGCGGCGGCCGATCATCGAACCGGGTTGCGGTTGACGGCCTGGCGAAAATTGACCGCGGGGGATGTTCCCTGGCCGACCGAGCGGGAGGATCTCCAGCAGGCGGTGTCGATCTCGGAATCACTCGCCGCCGCGATTGAGAAAAACGCTCCCGCGGAGCGGCGTGAGCGTCAGCGATCCGATGTGAAGGGCGTTACCGCGAAACTGTGGAGTAAATTCATCGCGAAGGCCTCCACGCCCCAGGAGATCACATTCGCGCTGTCGCTGCGGGACAAGCTGGCAATTCCGCCCGACCTGCTGGACAGCCGAACGCGGTTCAACATTGCCCTCCTCGATGCCCGGCAGGTGATTGGGCAGACCTCGGAGGAGAAAACGCGTGCCACGGCCATGGCCCAGATCGCCACGTCGCTTGGGGTGGCGGTTGATGCGCTGCCCCTGCGTCTTCGCGAGTCGGCTGATGTGGCGCGGCTGGCGGCGGCCTTGCGGCAGAGCAAGGATCCGTCGCAGCGCCCCGATTTTTCCGCGCTGGGTCCCATCGCGGCCCGCCCACGAGCCGGCAATGCGATCAAATGGAATTTCACCTATGACGATGCCGGCAATGCCGTCACCTATACCGCCCGCATCTCGCGCGAGATCACGCCGGATGAGCTTGAAGTCGTGTTCAAGCGCGTGGAGGGAGAGAGCGGCGACGTATTTCTCTCAACCACGGAGGTATCGGTCGGCTTATTCGCTGATGTGATCACGGCCGCGGACAAATGGCGCGATGTAGCGCCGATGCTTTGGAGCTATGACCCGCGCGATGGCGATCCGCGGCCGGGCCCGCGCTCGTGGGAATGGCCGAGGTATGGAAAGCTGACGCAGGGCATCCGCCGGACCAACGTCTGGCTCGCGGGGAATTCGGATCATTATCCGGACACGCTGGCCACGGCCGAAAATCGCATGGTCTTGAAGGATGAAAATGGGCGGCCGGCCCGCGACCTGAATCCTTCGAAGCTCCAGCCCATGCAATATGTCTCGCCGGAGGCGGCGATTTATTTCTGCGATCTGCTGGGTTGCCGACTGCCGACGCCGGCGGAATGGAAGTCGGCCTATCGGACTTACGCCAGGGACCACTGGAACCTGCGCGATCGCACCTTCAAAATTCTTCAGCGCTGGACGTATGGGCCATCGGTGGCGGATCGGTTTGTGCCGGACCTGGGGATTTTCATGCCGGCCGGCGAAAAGCCGACGCCGGAGGTTTGGATGGAATCGAAGTTGTTCAATCGCCCGGCCGAGAGCGATCGGGAATACAACGATGAGGTTTTGTGGTTTCGTGATGTAGCCCCGGCGGGGATGCAGGCGTTCAATCACCTGGTGGGCAACGTGGCGGAGATGACCTTTGAGAATGGGCATCTGTTTACGATCGGGGGCTCCGCGCTTTCGCCGCCGACGCGGGCGATCGACCGGGAATTTGAGATTCCCAACTGGCGAAGCGGCAACAAAGGCTATTCCGATATTGGTTTCCGCCTGGCATTTCCAGCGCCGCCCAATCCATCGCAACAGCTTCAAGCCATTCTGGAAAAACAGCCCTATCTGACGCCTTGAAATTCCGCTCCCGATAGCCGACTATCAGGGAATTGTTAGGGGAGCGGAATGAGTGTGCGGTTCATCACAGGGCGCGCGGGCACGGGCAAATCGCTCCATTGCTTTCGGTCCATCATCAGCTCGTTGAAAGAGACGCCGCTGGGCGAGCCGATTCTGTATCTGCTTCCACGGCAGGCGACTTTTACCGCGCAGCGTCTGTTGGCCTGCTCTTCGGAGCTGAATGGGTTCTGCCGGGTGCGGGTGGAGTCGTTTGATGAGCTGGCCAACGAGCTGCTGGCCGAGTGCGGCGGAGCGGCCATTCCGCAGGTGACCACGCTGGGGCGGCAGATGATTCTCGGGCATCTTCTGCGCAAGAATCAGCCTCGGCTGAAATATTTTTCCAGAGTGGCGGCTTATCCGAGCCTGGCCGCCCGGCTGGAGACGGCGCTGACGGAATTGGATCGGTGTGGCACTGATCCACAAACGCTCCAGGCGGCCGTCAAGGATTTCACCGATGATCCGGATTCGCCGCCGATCGATTCACAGCTTCTGTCGGCCAAGCTCCACGATCTGCAACTGCTCTATCAGGCCTATTGCGATTATCTGGGCCAGGAGCGGCTCGATCCGCGCCGGCGAATGGGGCATCTGCTGCACTGCATCGACTGCTCGCCACGGATGAAGAAGGCGACGATTTTCGTCGATGAGTTTTTGGAATTCACCGACCTCGAACGGCGAATGTTGGCGCGGCTGGCGAAAATGGCGCGGCGGGTGGAGATCACGCTTCTGCTCGATCCCAAATCGCCGCTGTTGGTGGATCCAGAGAAGATGCCGGATGAATCCAGCTTGTTTCATCGCACGGAATGGAGCTACAAGCGGCTGCGGCAGGCGCTGGCGGATGAAGGGGTGAAGGTTGAAGACCCGCTTGTTTTGGCGCGGCCGATTCGTTGGAAAAACACGTCTTTGGTCGGCATCGAAAAGTCAATTTTCTCCAATTCAACCGGCCAGGTCGCCGACGAAAATATCCAGCTTGCCGAAGCTCCCGATCGGCGCGCTGAAGTTGAAGCCGCCGCCCGGCACATTCGGCATTTGCTGTCAACCGGCCATCGCCTGCGCGACATCGCCCTGCTGGTTCGCCGCACCGACGACTATCTCGACCTGCTCCAATCGACATTGCAGGAGCATCAGATTCCGTTTTTTGTCGATCACCGCCGGACGATGGCGCATCATCCGCTGCTCCAGCTTATTTGTTCAATTCTGCGGATCGCGCTGAAGAATTGGCCGCATGACAGCGTGATGCAGCTGATCAAAACGGGGCTGGCCAACATTTCGCTTGTGGATGCGGATCATCTGGAGAATTACGTTCTTGAGCATCGCCTGCGCGGGACCGTATGGACGCGGGATGAGCCATGGACCTGGTGCCGGCGGATGTCGCGCGGCGGTGATGATGCTACTTCAGCTGCACCCGATCCCAGCCCCGCGATGGATGCGCTGCGACGAAAGCTGTGCGATGCGATTTCGCCATTCACGACGGCTTTTCCAACACCCAAGTCGAGCGGTTCAATTCGCGAGATCGCGACGGGGCTGTTTGGGCTCCTGGGTCGCCTCAATGTCCGCGCCACACTATCGCAGTGGATCACCGATTGCCGCGACAACGATCAGCACGAACACGCGGCGGAGCACGAGCAGATCTGGAATGAGGTGAGCTCGCTTTTCCAGCAGCTCGTCGAGCTTTTGGGAAATGAACAGGTCACGTTGGAGGAATTCTCGCAGGTCGTTGAAGCGGGGCTGGAGACGTTTGATCTGGCGCTGGCCCCCCCCACCGCCGATCAGCTTCTGGTTGGGGCCATCGATCGCACACGAACACCGCCGCTCAGGTCGGTGCTTCTTCTGGGCTGGTCGGATGGGCTTTTCCCCTCTTCAGCGCGGGAGCTATCGCTCCTGACCGACTCAGAGCGATCGGAACTCCATCGCCGGCAGATCGCGATCGAGCCGAGCGCGGACCGCCAGCGGCTGTATGAAGATCTGCTTGCTTATATCGCGCTCACGCGCGTATCCGAGAGCATCTACATCAGCCGGCCCGCGTGTGATGAAGCGCGCCGGCCGTGCCCGCCCTCGCCGTATTGGCTGCGGCTGCGAAATCTATTTCCCAACCTGCAACCCACGTCTCTTCCGCGCGATGAGCAGCAGGACCCATCGCTCATCGGCACGCCACGGCAGCTACTGACATCCTTGCTGCATTGGGCCCGCGCGGGAGGCGAAGCGAAGGCGAAGGAGCCATGGCCGGCGCTCTATCATTGGCTCTCCACTTATCCCACGCGAAATGACTCCATCGATTCGATCCGCTTCCGGGCCTGGAAATCGCTCTCCTACGACAATCGGTCCAGCCTTTCATCGCAAATCGCGGCCAGGCTTTTCGCCGTGCCGCTGCGGGCGACGGTTTCACAGGTCGAGACTTTCGCCACCTGTCCATTCAAGCATTTTTTGCGATATGGCCTGGGCCTGGAGCAGCGCTCCGAGGATGACCACCTGGCAATCAATCTGGAGTCGGCGTTTCACTCGATTCTACAGAATCTGGTGAGCGAGATGCTTCGCCGGCGCATCGACTGGCCAAAGCTTTCCAGCGAAGCGGCGGCCGAGATGGTGGCCAAATACACGGAGCAGGTTGCACAGACGCTCAGCGGCGAGATGATGCTCAGCAATTCGCGCAACCGCTATCTGCTGAAGCGAATCCAGCACACCATCGAGCAACTGATCGCGCAGCAGCGCGAGATTTCCGCTCGAAGCGACCTGAAGACCACGCATACCAACATCAACTTCGGCTCCCCCAATTCCCCCCTGCCCGCGCTGGTCCTCAAGACTCCCGCCGGCAACGAAATCCAGTTGCGCGGCCAGATCGATCGCGTGGACATTCTGGAAAAGGAATCGGCCTTCGCAATCCTCGACTATCGCCTCTTCGGCGATTCACTCAACCTCACCAAAGTGCGCCACGGCCTCTCACTTCAGCTCCTGGCATCGCTCGCGATCGTCGAGGAACACAGCCACCGGCTCACCAACAAAAAGCTCTTGCCCGCCGCGGCGTTCTATCTCCGTATGCTCCGCCAGTTGGACAAAGTGGATCATCCGGACGAGGCGACTTCCCCCGATGATCCGCTCTTTCACCTGGCCGCCAAGCCGCGCGGCATTTTGAACACCGACTACTTCGATTCCCTCGACAAATCCTGCGAAGGCGGAGCCTCGGCCGTCCTCTCCGCGCGCGTGAACAAGGATGGGTCATTCGGGCTCAAGAATTCCACCGACGTCGCCGATCCGGCCGAATTTGCGGCGCTTTTGAAGGAGGCCCGCCGCCAACTCGCCACACTGGCGGATGACATCATCAAGGGCGAAGTAAGCATCCGCCCCTATCGCCTGGGCACCATCACACCCTGCTCCAGTTGCAATTTCCGAAGCGTCTGCCGCTTTGATGCGTCGATCAATCGCTACCGCAACATCCAGGGCGTGCGGCGCGACGAACTCCTCCAGCAACTCGTTGGGGAGGAGCCCGATGAGTAAAACCGCCCTCACACCAACCCCGCAGCAGCTTGCGGCCATCACCTCCAGCGGCAAAAGCCTGCTCGTTTCCGCGGCCGCCGGATCGGGAAAAACTTCCGTGCTGGCGCAGCGCTGCGTGCATTTGATCTGCGATGCCAAACCCCGCTGCAATGTCAGCCAGCCTCTGGTGGTCACCTTTACCGAGGCCGCAGCACTGGAAATGCGCGGCCGCATCGACACCGCCCTTCGCCAGCGGCTCGCCCGCGAGCCTGACAACGCGCACCTGATCCGCCAGCTTTCCCTGATCGATCACGCCCCCATCAGCACCCTTCACGCCTTCTGCTCGCGGATTATCCGGCAGAATTTTCATCGCCTGGGCCTCGATCCCGCATTCCGCGTCATGGACGGCGATGAGGCGGGCCTGCTCCGGCTGGAAGTGGCCCGCGATCTCTTCATGGATTGCTATGACCGTCCCGATTCGGCCGCTTTCCACGAATTCATCGATGATTTTGGCGAAGGCGAGGATGAATATCTCATCGGGCTTCTGGTTCGCACCTTCGAGTTGCTTCGCTCGCTCCTCGAGCCGGCGGCGTGGCTGAAAAACGCTCAACAGCGCATCAGCGAAGCGATCACCAAGCCCCTGGAACAATCGGACATGGGCCGCGAGTACCTCGCCCTCATCCAATCGCGGCTGGGAGATCTTCAACGCGACATCAAATCGGCCATCGAGGCCATTTCCAAAATGGACGATCTGGCCGCGTACATTCGCTATTTAAATGAACTCGCCAAGGCCTCTTCCACCTGGTCGGCCACGCTCAAAACATCCGGCTATGACGCACTGGTCGCGGCCGCCGCCGCATTTGCGCTCCCCAAGTTGCCCAGCATTTCAAATTCAATCCCCGGCAAATCCGCCGCCCAGGCATTGATCAAGAATATTCAGGAGCAATTCAATGACTCCGCCCTGCGTTTCACTGCCGCGCAGTGGCAGGAGGGTCTGCGCTCCATCGACTCTCACACGCGCACGTTCATCTCCCTGATCGAGGAATTCGCCCGGCGCTATCACAAGGAAAAACAGGCGGCCCGTGCCCTTGATTTTGCGGATCTGGAGCGCCAGGCGCTCACGCTGCTGTCCGAAGGCCCTCCTTCAAAGCTTCAACCTTCCCCCGTTGCCCGACTTTTTCATCGGCAGTACCAGCATGTGCTGGTCGATGAGTATCAGGACATCAACGAGCTTCAGGATGCGATCCTCACGCTTCTAAGCCGCGAATGCCTGGCGGGAAGCCCAAATTCAACATCCAATCTTTTCTGCGTCGGCGATGTGAAACAGAGCATCTATGCATTCCGCCTGGCCGACCCCACTCGCTTTCTCAACCGTCTCGACG
The DNA here is from genome assembly GCA_041482675.1 of Tepidisphaeraceae bacterium. Taxonomy (GTDB): domain Bacteria; phylum Planctomycetota; class Phycisphaerae; order Tepidisphaerales; family Tepidisphaeraceae; genus JBGPEF01. The sequence continues at coordinate 11,781 of JBGPEF010000040.1, forward strand.
CCTATCGGCCGACGGCATCGCACGGCCGGGTGATCGATCTTCAATCCAACTTTCGCAGCCGCAAGCCGCTGCTCGATTCGCTCAATCAGATCTTTGAGCGCCTGATGACGCGCGAGGCCGTCGATATTGAATATGATCAGTCGCATCGCCTGCACGCCGCCGCATCCTTCCCGCCCGATGCCAAAAACTCATTTGCCGGCTCGCCCATCGAGCTTCATCTGCTCCCGGCCAAGCTCGAGGAAGAATCCGAGTCGCACGATCCTGCTGAGCTGGATGCCCAGCGTTCGCAGCGCGAAGCCATCCTCGTCGCCCGCCGCATCCAGCAACTCATGGGTATGCACGGCCATCCCCGCATGGAAGTCTCGCAGCGAGACCCTTCCAGCGCTCTTTCCCTCAGGCCCATCGAATATCGCGACATCGTCATCCTGCTCCGCGCCACCCGCTTCCATTCCGATGACTATGCGCAGATCCTCCGCCAGCGCAACATCCCCGTCTTCAACGACAACGGCGGCGGATTTTTCGACGCCATGGAAATCCGCGACACCCTCTCGCTTCTGCGCCTTCTCGATAACCAGCGGCAGGACATCCCGCTGGCGGCCGTGCTGCGCAGCCCGCTGATTGGCCTGCCCGATGCCGAAGACTCTCTCGCCCGCATTCGCCTCGCCTATCCGCCGGACATTCATCCCATCCCTTTCCACGAAGCGGCAACGCGATACGCGGCCGACCAGGATGACGAGCTGGCCGCTCATCTGCGCGATTTTTACCGCGATCTCGAAGGCTGGCGGACCCTCTCGCGCCAGCAACCCATCGCCCAGTTGATCTGGACCATCTACGAGCAGACGGGTTACCTGGCCTTCACCAGCGGCCTGCACGACGGCCGGCAGCGCGTCGCCAACCTCATCTTCCTCTACGAAAAAGCCCGCAAGTTCGGCGACTTCTCCCGCCAGGGCCTCTATCGCTTCAATCAATATCTCGAATCACTCCGCGAAGAATTCGACTCCGGGCAATCCCCCCAGTTGGGCGAGGCCGAAAATGCGGTGCGCATCATGAGCATTCACCGCTCCAAGGGACTGGAATTTCCCGTGGTTTTCATCCCCGAGCTGGGCAAAAGGATCAATTTCCAAAGCGGTCAGGGAAATATTCTGGCCGACCGCCGCGCTGGCCTGGGGCTCACGGCCATCGACCGCGCCAAACGTATCCGCTATCCGTCGCTGGCTTCGGTCATGGTCGCTCACCGCCTGCGCCACCAGACGCTGGCCGAGGAGATGCGGATTCTTTATGTGGCGATGACCCGCGCCAAGGAGCACCTGATTCTCACCGGTTCGTGCAGGGAGGATGCGCCCGAAGCGTGGCTCAGCGCTCATGTCGGCCGCGCCGGGCCGCTCCCGGCGAATTTAATCCAGGGGGCCAAAACCATTCTCGACTGGCTGGGGCCGGCCTGGGCCATGCAGCCCAATGAAACCGCCATCAAGCTCGACCGCCATTCCTCCTCAGAAATCCGCGAGTGGCTGGAGTCTCACGATCCCACCCGGCCACATCCGCCACCCCCGGAGAGTTTGGCGCAATTGAAACCCCTTTCGCCCGCTCCCGATCCCGATCCGGCGGCCGAAGAAGTGATTAAGCGGCTCACCCGCCAGTATCAGTTCAAAGCCTTCACCCATCTTCCCGCATCAGAGCCCCTTGCCGCTCTGGCCAAATCCACTTCGACCACACCCGGCGCGACACGCCCTTCGCCCGCTTCACCTTCCGATCAATCACCCCTCGCCGATCCCCTATTTCTCCTCGGCCAGCAGCCTCTTGCGCCCGAAGAGCGCGGCACCGCCACCCATCTCCTCCTCGAACATCTCGACTTCTCGCAATCGTCCGACTCGCTTTCCCTTCAACTCTCCAAACTGGTCGAGTGCGAAATCCTCTCCCCCGCCCAATCCTCCGCCGTCAACCTCGACGACCTCCTCTGGCTCTTCAATTCCGACCTCGGCAAATTCCTCCGCGCCAATGCCAAGAATCTCCTTCGCGAGCTTCCCGTCAATTTTCCTTACACATTATCCCCCGTCCCCGACCCCGCCGCCGACCCCCTGGATCGCACCATGCTCCGCGGCCGCATCGATCTCTTGATCCCCGACGAAAAAGGTTTCATTCTCCTTGACTACAAAACCGACGACATCCGCTCGCCAAATCTCCTGCAAACCCGCGCCGACTTCTACAAGCCCCAGCTCGCCCTCTATTCCGACGCAATCACCAAAATCACCGGCCGCCCGGTCCACACCGCCCACCTCGCCTTTCTCGCCGCACGCCAGATCATCACCATCCGGTATACAATCCCACTGAATGGATGATCCTTCGCCCAACTCCGGCCGCGAGATTCTCATCGCCGCCCTCACCGCGCCCGATCCCGCGCCGGTTGATCCCCAGCTCGCCATCCGCCTCGTGGCCATCGACCTGGACGGCACGCTGCTCGATGATTCCAAGCAAGTCAGCGATCAAACCGCGCAAGCCCTCCGCAACCTCCCGCAGCGCGGCGTCAAAATGGTCATCGCCTCGGCCCGGCCGCCGCGCTCGGTGCGGCACATCCACTCTCTCCTTGGCCTCGATACCCTCTCCATCCACTACAACGGCGCATTGATTTGGGATGAAACCAACAAGCAGGTGATCGACCACACCCCGATGGACGGTGCCCTGGTATTGGACATCATCAACGGCGCGCGTGCTCTTTATCCCGATGTTCTGGTGAGCTGCGAGGTCCTCGACCGCTGGTTTACCGATCGCTTCGAGCAATCCTACACAACCGAGACCGGCCGGCTTTTCAAACCGGATGTCATCGCTCCCCTGGACACTTTCTGCAACCAGCCGATCACCAAGCTCATGCTCCTGGGCCCTCCCGACATCATCGCCGACCTCAGCGACGCCCTGCCGCCGCTGCTGAGCGAGGCCACCTGCATCCGCTGCGATGCCGAGCTGCTTCAGATCATGGATCGTCGCGCCAACAAGGCCTCCGCCCTCAAAAAAGTGGCCGACTATTACTCAATCGGCCTCGAGCAGATCATGGCCATCGGTGACGCCGCCAACGACGTTGAAATGCTTCAGACCGCCGGCATCGCCGTTGCCGTGGACAATGCCCATCCCTCCGTCAAGCAGGTGGCCCACTGGATCGCCCCCTCCAACAACGATCACGGCGTCCACGCCGCCCTCAAGCGCTACGGCCTTTGCGATTGAAATGGAAACTGGCCTATCATGCCCCTCCCCTATCTCACCCACGACATTCCCGGCATCGGCGGCTCGCTGAAAACCCGCGCGGAAGATTTTTTCGTGCAGGAAATGCCCCTCTATGAGCCGGCCGGCGTGGGCGAGCATGTTTACGCCGAATTCCAGAAGGTCGGTCTCACCACCTTCGACGCCATCGACCGCATCGCCCGCGCCCTCTACGTCCCGTCGCGCGACATCGGCTATGCGGGAATGAAAGATGCCCGCGCCATCGCCCGCCAGGTCTTCTCCATCCCCAACACCACCGAGCAGGCGGTGATGAAGCTCAAGCTGCCCAACCTCGAGCCCCTTTGGGCCGCCCGCCACGGCAACAAGCTGCGCCTCGGCCATCTGGCCGGCAATCGCTTCGCCATCAAGGTGCGCGATGTCAATCCAACCGATGTGGTCAAGCTCCAGCCGCTGATTCAGATCCTCCAGACCCGCGGCCTGCCCAACTATTTCGGCGAGCAGCGCTTCGGCCGCCGCGGCGACAATCATCTGCTGGGCGCTGCCCTGGTTCGCGGCGATGACCAGGCTCTTCTGAAGCGCCTCCTGGGCACTCCAAATCCCGAAATCGACGACTCCAACGCCATGGGCGCCCGAAAAGCCTTCGACCGAAACGACCTCGAGCACTCCATGAAGCTTTATCCGCGCAGCTCGGGCATGGAGCGGCGTATTTTGCATCGTCTCATGAAAACCGGAAATCCGCGCACCGCCGTTCGAGCGATCGACGAGAAACTCCGCCGCCTGTGGATCTCCGCCCTTCAATCCGAGCTGTTCAATCAGGTTGTCGCCCACCGCATCAATGCCATCGACACTCTCCTCGACGGCGACCTCGCCTGGAAACACGAGAATGGCGCCTGCTTTCTCGTCGAGTCCGCCGCCGCCGAACAACCCCGCGCCACCGCCTTCGAGATCAGCCCCACCGGCCCCCTCCTGGGCTATCGCATGACCCTTCCCGCGGGCAAAGCGCTCGAGATCGAGCAGCAGGTCTTCGCCGAGCATCAGCTTTCTCCCCAGGACTTTCGGGTTGAAGGCCGCCTTCGCGTCAAAGGAGCGCGCCGGCCTCTGCGCGTTCAGCCAAAGGATATCGAGCTGGCCGCCGGAGTTGATGACCACGGCCCCCACATCACCTTCGCCTTCACCCTGCCCCCCGGCTCCTTCGCCACTGTCTTTTTACGCGAGTGCATGAAGACGCCCGAAGGCGAATGACCCGCCCGCACTATCCTCCACCGCGCCACTTCCCTACAATCCCCCGCGATGCTCACTCGTCTGCTCAAAGCCAAGATTCATCGCGCAACCGTCACCCTGACGGACGTGAACTATCACGGCTCGATCACCATCGACTCCGATTTGCTCAAGGCCACCGGCCTGCTGCCCAATGAGGCGGTGATCGTCGCCGACTGTGACAATGGCGCACGCTTTGAAACCTACGTCATCCCCGGCCCCAGCGGCTCCGGAATCATCGGCATCAACGGCGCGGCCGCGCGGCTCTCCAAAATCGGCCACAAAGTAATCGTCATGTCCTTCGTCTGGGCCACCGACGAGGAGATCCGGACTCATTCTTCGCGTGTGATCATCCTCGATGAGAAGAATCGCCTTCAGGAAACGATCGACTACAAGACACTGCCATAATTCATCCCAGCGCGAAGCTCATAATCCCAAACAACTTCCCGCCATCTCCCATCTGCGCCTCCCCGCGCACCATCCGCGTCAGTTTCCTGCTGACTTCAAATCCCACCTCGATCAACCAGGGCGTTATCGCGCTGCCCCTTGGCACATCGATGAAAACCGGCATCTCCTGGCTCGCAGCCAACCGCTCCAACAATCCGCTCACAATCCCCGCCGCAATCTCCGCCGAATCGGCCAGCACCGGACCGATATACGCCCCCATCCTCCCCGGCCGCGAAGCGCCAAACCCACGGACGCCATCTCTATCGCACACAACATATTCCCCCTGCTCCCTCCCAATCAGTTGCAGGTATAGCAGCAGTCTCCATCGGTCCATCCCCGTCGCCTCAAGATCCAATCTGCGCACGGCAGTATCGTCCGCAATCGAATCGAAACTTCGCAGGCCTGCGATCGACATGGGCGAGATCGCTTTGGTTATTTTCCAGCGATCAATGCCGCCTGTGGCTCGAAAGCCACGCCTGGCGTACAGCGGTTCTCCCATGTCGGTCGCGTCCAGCCCCACCCACTGCAGTCCCAACTCGTCGGCCGTTCCCAACAGCCGATCCAGCATGGCCATTCCATATCCGCGCCGCCGGTGTCGTTTATCCACCAGCATCATTCCAATCCACCCGCAGCTATTTTGATATGGCACCAGCGTCCCCGTCGCTACGACTTCTCCATCTAGCTTGCCCGCAAAGCACGAGCCCGTGCTTGAGATACGCACCCTCGCCCAATCGTCGGCCGTCTGGTTCCAATTTGCCTCCGTGCTCAACCGCAGCGCCTGTTGGGCATCGGGATAAGACATGGGCACTATCTGAAATTCCTGTCCGGCCATATATTCCATCCAATTGTCGCCCCCACATCCCCTCCCCTACAATCAAGGACCAAAATGCTACCCGAACTCTTCCACTTCACCCTCTTCGGCCACGATATCCATCTCTACACCTATGGCCTGATGATGATCGTCGGCTTCTTCTCATCCGTTTATCTAGCCAGGTTCCTCGCCCGGCGGGCGGGCCTCGATGGGGAGCTGTTCGTCAACGCCGGCCTGCTGGCCCTGGTCAGCGGCGTCATCGGCGCACGGATTTCCCACGTGCTGGAAAATCTCAAGGATTTCACCAACCCCGACCACTCCGCCATGACCAACTTCCTGGCCATGATCAACCTCTCCTCCGGCGGCCTGACCTACTACGGCGGCTTTATCCTCGCCTTTATCGTGCTCGTCATTTATGCCAACCGCAAAAAAATCCCCCTCGCCCTGGGCATGGACATCGTCGCCCCCTGCATCATGGTCGGCCTGGGTTTCGGCCGGATCGGCTGCTTCCTCAACGGCTGTTGCCACGGCGCTGTCTGCGAGCAGCCGTATGCCATCACTTTTCCGTATTACAGCAATCCGTACATCGATCAATACAAGGAAGGAC
>JBGPEF010000041.1:0-17688 GCA_041482675.1 Tepidisphaeraceae bacterium
CCCGCCAGGCGTGGGGAAAAGTGCTCGAGCTGCTCAAACGCACCAAAGCCCGGCCGATTGTCGATTCTATTTTTCCATTCGATCGCGCGCTGGATGCATTTGAAAGGTTGAAGGCTGGGCCGATGGGGAAGGTGCTGGTGAAGATACGTTGAGCGCGGAAGTTTGAAGGCGGTTACCGCCACTCATGCCTCGGATACCGCCGCGAAAGCTGTTTTCTCAGCTCCGGATAAAGATTCCGCCAGAAGTTTGCCAAGTCCTCGGTGAGCTGAAGCGGCCGCATGTTGGGGCCGAGGATTTCCAGTAGAACTTTCTGCCGGCCGGCGGCGATGGTTGGGGTTTCCTCCAGGCCATAAAGGTCCTGGATCTTCGCACGCCCTTTTGGAGCCGCGGCGGGATCATAGTGGATTTTCATGCGCCATCCGCGCGGCAATTGAATACGCTCGGGCGCCATCTTCTCAATCAACTGCTGGTCCTCCCACGAAAGCGCATCCTTGATGAAGGGGAGCAGCGGTTTATCGACGATGTTTTTCACCCGCGTCGCGCCCTGGCAGAATTCCTCGATGATCAGCCGCATATCCTCATCGCTGTAGTTGATCAGCCGGCGCTCGGGAAACCATTTGGCGACGCACCGGCTGCGCGCGATCCATTGGTCCACTTCTTCGGTCCACGATTCGAGCTTCAGGGCGCCGCGTATGATCTGCTCGGCGAGAATGGGGGCGGCAAGTTTTGGATCCGGGTCGCGAGGAGCGGATTCGGATAGGGTCAGCCCATCAAAGCTTTCCCGCTCGACCATTTCGACGGCCTTGGTATCAGCATTGAATTCGATGATCTGCTCGTGCGCGATCTGGTTCGCCAGGACCTCAGTTACCCATTGAGTATCCATCTCGGTCATGAGTGAAAGAACGGTTTTAGAAGCGGAGCCCGAGCCGATCTCGGTAATTTCGATGGGCAGAAGGATGCCAACGTGCTGTGCGATGGTAGCGGGATCGAGTTGCCCTCGACGATTATTGGTCAGGGCGGCCGCCAGATTGTTTTGATTCAGGCGCACGGCGAGATGGTCAGGAAACGCCACCAACAGCGATTTCGCAATCGATTCGAGCGAATCATCTTCGCGGGCGTGCGCGCGAAGGTTCGCGGAGCCGGCCGCGGACTCGAAAAGATGAGTTGTTTTCTCCACCTCGCGGCAGGCCACAGCATTCAGGCCGCGCGATGAGCAGCGGGCCGGGTCAAACCGCAGGTGACGCGCGGTTTCGATGGCATGCTCGAGGACGATGAAATCGGAGCGCAGGCCAGGCGGTGACTCCTCGGCAAACGTGTGCTTCGTATTGGGCAGGAGAATTTGGCGCTCGGTGATGAGCGCGGCCCAGAGGCAGGCGCGGCGCAGACAATGTCGCTCGGCCGCGGCGACAAGCATGCGCGACAGCCGCGGGTGCATCGGAAGATGTGACATCTGCCTGCCCGTCGCCGTGATCGAGCCCGCCCCAGACTCAAGAGCCCCCAGATTGATGAGGGTCTTCTCCGCCTGCTGCACGGCCGCGGCAGTGGGCGGCTGGAGCCACGGGAATTTCCGCGGATCACCCACGTCCATCGCGTAAATCTGAAGCAGCGCATCCGCCAGATCGAGGCGCTGGATTTCCGGCGTCGAATGCGCAGGGCGGTGCCTGTCGTCGGCCTGCGTCCACAGCCGGGTCGCGGTCCCCGGAGCCGTTCGTCCAGCCCGGCCAACGCGTTGATCCGCGGATGCCCGGCTGATCGGCTCGATTACCAGCGCGTTAAGACCGCGCCGTGGATCGAATCGATTGATCCGCGCCAGCCCCGAGTCGATCACGTGCCGGATGCCTTCAATCGTGATCGATGTTTCGGCCACATTCGTCGAGACGATGATCTTCCGCCCCTTGGCCGGCCCGACAGCCGCATCCTGCTCGCGCGGCGATAGCTGCGAGTGCAGCGGGAAAAGCGCCAGCGGATTTCCATTGCGGTCCTCGTGCGGCAACATTTCCAGTGTCCGCCGGATCTCGTATGCACCAGGCATGAAAATCAGGATGTCTCCATCTTCTTCTTCCTCGAGAATGTCCCTCGCCGCATCGGCGGCCAGTTCCCAGACAGGGATGGTTCCAGACCGCGACGTGCGCATTTTCCCGACGACGGCCTTCCGCGCCGGACGCTTATCCAAATATCGAATATCCACCGGATAGGCACGGCCATGCGTTTCCAGCGTTGGGCAAGCCAGATACTCCGCCACCTCCTTCGTATCCAGCGTCGCGGACATCACAATCAGGCGTAAATCCGGCCGGAACTGCTCCTGAAGTCGCTTGATCAGGGCAAGCGACAGATCGCTGGCGAGGTTTCGCTCATGAAATTCATCAAGGATCACCGCGCCGACCCCCGGCAGCTTTGGCTGTGCCTGGATGAGCCGCAGGAACAAGCCTTCTGTAAGAAAACGGATCCTGGTCTGGGCGCTGATCTTCGATTCATGCCGCGTCTGAAACCCCACCAGATCGCCCAAAGATGTACCTAGTTCTTGAGCCACCCGCTGCGCCACCAACCGCGCTGCCAGTCGCCGAGGCTGAAGAATGATGATCTGCGGCCGGGATAATTCAGCGTCCAGCAGGAATTTCGGCACCTGGGTCGTCTTCCCCGAGCCGGTAGGGGCCGTGAGCACGAGCCGGTTGTTGTTTTTGATCGCAGCAAGGACCTGCTCACGGATGGCATGAATTGGAAGCGTCATTCGAGTGCGGGTGGTTTTATTTGAGGGAATCAAATCAAATACTTCATGAACAGATAAGCCAGCCCGAGCAAACTAAAAAACCCCGCGATATCGGTAACCGTCGTGGCAAAAATCGTCGCCGATTGTGCTGGATCGAAGCCCAGCTTCTTCATGAGCATGGGGATGCCAGCGCCGCTGATGCTGGCGAGAGTATGGTTGATCAGGAGGGCGAGGCCGACAACCAGGCCAAGCATGGGCTTTCTTTGCCACAGCATGGCGACGACAGCGGTGATCAGGCCGATGGAGAGCCCGGTGAGGACGCCGACCATAACCTCACGCATGATCAGATGCCGGAGGAGCGCCCGATCGACTTTGCCGGTGGAGAGGCCGCGGATGGCGACGGACATGGCCTGCGCGGACGTATTGCCGCCCATTCCGGCCACGATCGGCATATAGACGGCCAGAACCGTGAGCTTTGAGATCGTCGGATCGAACATGCTGACGACCCAACCGGCCATGAAGGCGGTGCCAAGATTGACAATGAGCCAGCCGACGCGCTTGCGGAAGCTGAAATGCCACGGGCTGCTCAGGCGCTCTTCAGGCCCAGCGCCGAACATTTTCTGCACGTCTTCCGTCGCCTCTTCCTGGATGACATCGACCACGTCATCGACGGTAATGATGCCCAGCAGTTTGTTCTTGTCATCGACCACCGGCATGGCGAGATAGTTGCGATCGCGGAAAACGCGGGCCACTTCTTCCTGGTCCATCGTGGCGGGGACGCTGACGACAGTGGGACGCATGACCCGCGAGAGCTTTTTCTCCGGACGGCTCATGATCAGATCGCGCATGGAGAGTACGCCGACGAGATGGCCTCGCTTATCGACGACGTAGACGTAGAACATCTGCTCGAGTTGCTCGTTGAGGCGGCGCAGTTCTTCGATGGCCTGCTCCACGGTCAGCTCCTCATCGAGTGCGGTGACTTCCGGCGTCATAATTCCGCCGGCGGTGTCAGGGGGATATTGCTCGAGCTGGCGGGTCTGGGCGGCCTCGGCCAAAGTCATTTCGCCCAGAAGCTGATCGTGCAGCGGGCCGGAAATGTGCTCGAGAATGTCCACGCGGTCATCGGGCTCCATGGCGGCCAGGACCATGGATGCTTCGGGGGGCTCCATGCGCGAGATGACCGCCGCGGCCTGGGCCGGGTCCATCTCGGAGAGGACATCGGCCGCGGTGTTGGGGTCGAGATATTCGGTGACGTCGGCCGAGAGCTGGCGGGGGAGGTTCTCCAAAACCTGCGCGCCATCGGTGGGCGTCAACTCCTCGATACGCTGCGCCACGTCGCGATCACGATCGGCGGACGCGGGCGCATCGGAACCCGGCGCGTCATGCGCCACCTCGCGCTCATCGATTTCCTGGGAGTCTCGATCCATCGCGTATTGCCCGTATCAAGTCAGGCCTGCATACCAGAAGAGCGTCACCGCTTCTTTTACCAAATCGTGATTGGAGTGGAATTGCGTATCGAGGCCGGCCAGGTCGAAACCGCGCTTCAGGAGGAAATGGCCGGCCAGTACGTTGTTGGTTTTCGTCCGTGCGGCGACGGCTCGCAGGCCAAGGTCGCGCGCCTGCTGAATCGCCTGGAAAAGCATCGCTGCCCCGACGCCCTGCCCGCGATGATCAAAATCCACGCGCAGGTCGATGAGGCGGAACGTGGAGTTGGCCGGCTGGGGCTGGGCCAGGAGCGATGCGACGATGACCCCTTCGTGCTCGGCCACCAGCGCCAGTCCGTCCTCAATTCCGCCGACGATCTGCTTCATCACAAAGCGCATCTCGTCATCCATCGCGTTGGGCTCGATTATTTTGGTTCGCAGGGGCCGCTCATCCAGCTTCCAGGCCTGCGTGAAGCCTTCGCCGGTCCGCTCCACGTGAAGATAGTTGGCGGAAGTAATGGTGGCGTCGATGTCGACGAGTTGCTCGAGATCGGAGGTCACCGCAGCGCGAATCTGCATGTTCACAGGATATCACGCCCGCGCTGGCTTTGCCCATTGCTCGGCCGGCGGAGCTTTGTCGGCCAGGGCTTTTGACTCGCGCGGAGGTTGGGAAAGGCGGGTGATTGGGAAGCTCAGCCGCACCCGCGTTCCCACGCCAAGTTGGCTTTGAATCTCGGCGGCGCCCTGGTGAAGTTGGGCGATGGTCTTCACGATGGCCAGGCCCAGGCCCAGCCCTCCGGTCAGCTTGGTTCGCGCCTTGTCCACTCGATAAAAGCGGTCGAACACGCGCGGGAGATGCTCGGGCGGAATGCCAGGACCTGAATCGCTGACATCCACCTGGAGCACCTGGTCGGCCATCCGCGCCGACAGTGTGATCGTGGAGGTAGAAGGGGAATACTTGATCGAGTTTTCGATGAGGTTGCCGACAGCGCGCTGAAAGAGCTGCCGGTCGAGCTCGGCGGTGATGCCGCTCTGGGCCTCCACTGCGATGGAAATCCCGCCCTCCGACGCGGACGCCGAATAGAACTCGGCGATGCGGGCCAGTTCCTGGGAGACATTCACCGACTCGCGCTGGATCATGGTTTCCGGACTCTCAGCGCGGGCAATGAACATGAGGCTTTCGATCAGCGATGACAGTCGCACGCATTCTTCCAGGCAGGAGGCGAGGGCATCGCGATACTCCTCCGGCTTGCGCGCCCGGGCCAGGGCCACCTCGGCGGCGTTACGCAGGTTGTGCAGGGGCGTGCGCAGCTCGTGGGCGATGTCGGCCGAGTAGCGGGAGATGCGCGAGAAGGCATCTTCGAGGCGACTGAGCATGTCGTTGAAGGACATGGCCAGCGTGGTCAATTCGGCCGGCATGCCGGCCACATCGAGGCGGACGTTGAGCGTGCTGGCCTTGATCTGGCCGACGGTGGTGCCCATTTCCGCTAGTGGGCGCATTCCGCGGCGGGCGAGCAGATAGCCGACCATGCCGCAGATGAAGATGGCCGAGCCCAGCACGATGCGCAAATGGTTGCGATAGTGCTCCAACAGGGCCTGTTCCTGGAGATGGTCGCAGGCGATATGGACTACGTAGGATTTGGTGCCGCTCTCGTTGCTGACTTCCGTGGAGAGAACGCGGAATGGCCAACCCTGCGGCGATTTGAGTTCATAGGGCTCGGCCGGCTTGGCCATCGCACGCCAGCGCCCCTGAAAGGAGCCGATCGGGAGGGCTTTTCCCATGTCCGGGGTTTCAACGACGACATGGCCCATGACATCCTTAACCCGAATGAGGACGGGCTCCATGCTGCGAGCTTCGTATTCGAGCTTGACCGATTGTCGCAGGGCCTCCTCATTGAGCGGTTCGTGGACCAGGATGGGGCGAACCTCACGCAGCTTGCTGAGGAGGCGCAGGTCGTCGGTCCACTCGAGCTGCGACTTGAGAGCCCAATAGAGCAAAGTGGTTGCAAGCAGGAGGATGACAAAGGCGGAAATGCCGTAATACAGGCCCATCCGCAGCGCCAGGCTCCACGGCCTGCGCCCCAGGCGCTGGAAGAAACCTATCGGGAGGTCAGTGGCGTTCCTCAAGGACATATCCAACGCCTCGGACGGTGTGAATCAGCTTGGTCTCAAACGGATCATCCACTTTCATGCGCAGGCGGCGGACGTGAACGTCCACCACGTTGCTGTCGCTGTCAAAGTTCATGTCCCAGATCTGCTCGGCGATCAGCGTGCGGGAAAGGACTTCCCCAGTGCGACGGGCCAGAAGAGACAGGAGCGCAAATTCCTTGGGGGTCAGGTCGAGCCGTTTGCCGGCGCGGGAGACGCGATGGGCAGCCAGGTCGATTTCCAGGTCAGCCAATTTCAGCGCCCCGAGCTGGCGGCTGGGGCCGCGGCGTAGGACGGACCGCACGCGCGCCAGCAGCTCGGAGAAGGCGAAGGGTTTGACCAGGTAATCATCCGCTCCCAGCTCCAGGCCGCGGACGCGATCCTGGACCGTGTCACGGGCGGTGAGAAAAAGGACGGGGGTGAGGGCGCCCTCTTTGCGGAGGTTTTCCATGATCGACCAGCCGTCGCGGCCGGGCAGCATCACATCGAGGATGATCAGGTCGTAGGGGCTGAGATGGGCGAGGCGCATGCCTTCATCGCCCGTGGGAGCGGTGTCGGCGACGAAGCCTTCCTCGGAGAGGCCCTTCTGGAGATAAGCGGCCGTCTTGGCCTCGTCCTCAATGATGAGTATCTTCAAAGCTAATCCTTGGCCACCAAGCATACACCCGCTGCGGCCAGTACACAAAAATGCAGTGAAACCACTGCGAATTCCAAGAGGACCAGATGCCTTCCATAGACATGCCGCTGGAGCAGCTTCGGCAATACAAGCCCTCTTTATATCGGGAAGAGGACTTCAGTACCTTTTGGGAATCGACAGTCGCACAGGCTCTTTGCCAGCCCCTGAACGCCGAACTCATACCCTATAACCTGCCTTCCAGCGCATTACAGTGCTATGCGGTGCGATTCGATGGGTTTGGCGGGGGGAGGATCGCCGGCTGGTTTGTGCGGCCGGCCGCGGCCGGGAAGTGCCCCGGAGTGTGTGTTTATCACGGCTACAGCGGGCGGGCACCTCGGCCGGTGGATCTGATGTACATCGCGGCCCAGGGCTTCTGCGTGCTCAGCATGGACACGCGGGGCCAGAACAATCAGTCGCAGGATACGGCCATCACCGCCGAGGGGCATTACATGGGGTGGATGACCCAGGGAATTCGCGATCCACAAACTTACTATTACCGATATGTCTATGCTGATGCCCTTCGGGCGCTGGAGCTGCTGGCCAAGCGCGAGGAGGTGGATGCCCAGCGACTGGCGGTGACGGGTGCCAGCCAGGGGGGAGGCATTTCGCTGGCGGTCGCAGCGCTGTCGAGCCGGCCGAGATTGTGTCTGCCGGATATTCCATTCTTGTGTGATTACAAGAGAGCGATCACGATTGCGAATTCGGGGCCGTATCCGGAAATCCCCAGTTTCCTCAAATCGTTTCCGAATTTGTATGACACCGTGATGCGAACGCTCAGTTATTGCGATTGTTTGAATCTCGCCCCCTGGATTAAGTGTCGGACGGTGATTTCCAATTGCCTTTGGGATGATGTCTGTCCGCCCAGCACGATTTTTGGCGCATATCATCACATCACCGCCGAGAAGCAGATGGAGGTTTATCCGTTTCACAAGCATGAGGTGCCCTACGATCACAAGGAACTTCAATTGAGGTTGCTGGTGGAAATGCTCGCGCCAGGGGCAATGGAGCCAAAGGGGAAGGCATCGTAATGGATTTCTTTTCCTTCCAGGAGCGAATGAAGAAGCCGGCCGGCGATGCAGCGGCCGGCGCCGGCGCGAAGAAAACGGCGCGCGAGGTCCTGACGGTCTCGCAACTCACCAGCCAGATCGAAAAATCGATCAAAAAGACGTTTGCGAGCAGCGTGGAAGTGCAGGGTGAGGTCAGCAACCTGCGGCGGGCCCAGTCGGGGCACATGTATTTCAGCCTGAAGGACCCACACAACTGCATCGACTGCGTCATGTGGGCGTCGGACGCCGATGGGCTGAAGTTTGAGCCTGACGATGGGATGGCGCTGGTGGTGGCGGGTCGGGTGGGGATCTATGGGCCGCAGAGCCGGTATCAGATTCAGGTGACGCGGCTGACGCCGATGGGGCAGGGCGCGCTGGAACTCGCGTTTCGGCAATTGTGCGAAAAGCTGAAGCAGGAAGGCCTCTTTGAGGCGGAGCGAAAAAAAACCCTGCCGGCGTATCCATCGCGAATTGCCCTGGTGACCAGCAAAGAGGGAGCGGCGGTCCAGGACATGCTCAAGGTGCTGCGGCGATTCCCCTGGCTCAAGCTGATGATCTATCACGTGCCGGTCCAGGGAGACGGCGCGGCCGAGCGGATTGCCCTGGCGATTGGCGAGATCAATCGATTTGCCCCGCGAATCGGCGGGATTGATGTGATTCTATTGGGCCGGGGCGGCGGATCGCTGGAGGATTTGTGGGAATTCAATCAGGAGTTGGTAGCGCGGGCGATCGTGGCATCCCGGATTCCGATCATCACCGGAATCGGGCATGAGGTGGATGTGTCAATCGCCGATCTGGCCGCGGATTATCACGCGCACACACCCACCGAGGCCGCGCAAGTGGCCACCGCGAATTGGCGCAACGCGCGGGCGACGCTGGAGGCCGCGGAGCTTCGGCTGCGGCGGGAGATGAAGGCAAAACTCGACGATTGTCGCCGGCGGCTGATTGCCGTCGAACGCCACGAAGTTTTCCGCCGGCCCCTGGAGCGGATTCAACTCGCCCGGCAGCGGCTCGACGATCGCCAGCGGGCATTGCTTCTGGCGATGAGCAATCGAGTGAGGGTCTGGGGGCAACGAGTGATTCGTCTGGGCAGCCGTTTGCAGGAACGGCATCCACGGCACGCGCTGGCCCTGGCGCGGCAACGCAATGAGACGATTTTGCGGCGGCTGTCGCGCGGGATGGAGCAGATGGTTTTGCTGCGCCGCAGAACCATGGAGGCGCTGCAAGGCCGCCTTGTTGCGCTCGCGCCCAGCGAAGTGCTCAGGCGGGGATATTCGATCACCACGATCAAGAAGTCCGGCGCGATTCTGCGCAGCGCCAGGCAGGTGAAGGAAGGTGATCGAATCGTGACGCGGCTGGCGGATGGGACCAGTGAGAGTATCGTGCAGGACACGAGGCAGATGGGGTTGTTTGAGTGATCACGCTGGTGTCAAAAAATAGTTAAGCAGCAGTCACCCCCTCATTTTAGCCGCCGGTCAAAGCGGAACGGTTCCGGCGCACCGATGCTCACCTTGTCAAAATCCCGATGATTGGGATTGAGCAGAAAATTACTTTCTCCCGCTACAATGACGCTCGGCGCCTTCAGCACTACTGATTCGATGGATGCGATCCACAGATCTCCAACCTCTTTTGTCGTGCCTGGCGCTGGTCGCTTTTTCCAGTTTGCCGGCAGATCATGCGGCTGCAAGACTCTCACCAATGATTCATCGAAGCTCGCGGCAATCAGTCGATAGTGCTTGAGGAGCTCATCAGCTTCCAGGTGAGCCATCATTTCGAGAACCGCCAGCGCCCTGGATTCGGCAGTGTAAACCAATGGAGTCCCACGGGAGTGCCATCGTCCGGATGCGCGCATGGCGCCGTCACCGGTAAAAGCTGTGGCGGCGTGTTTTGCCCTGACGATCCTCCAGGCGGTGATTACATTGACGGGCATTCGCGATTGCGCAACCTTAGCTGAATACTCCATACTCCAGGCGATGAATCAGGTCCTCAACTTCGCGTGCCCCCACTTCGGTTCTGGCGAAGGAGAGGGGAGTTTCGTAGCCCAGCGCTCTGTTGCGTCGGGAAAACCAGGCCCGCGCCCCGGCCACGTCTCCCTCGAACAGGTCAACCGCGTTCGCAAACAGATTGGCCACGCGAAGAAGACGCTCCGATTCCTGGGGAGCCAGCCGACCCGTCGATTTGCGCCGGGCCAGAGTGCGCGGTGGAATCTGGAGCAGCTGGGCAATTGTCGCAAGAGGGAAGCCCGAGTTTTTCTGGAAGCGGACCAAGGCATTGAAGCCGAATCCGGCCTCGACGCGTCGCACCATTTCTCCGGCGCCTTTTGCCGAAAGGCCCAATATGCCGCCGGTACTCGCCTTGGAGCTGCTCCATTTACCGCTTCTGGCGCTTGTGGTAACAACGTTGTGCGGCATTGACGTATTATATCAATGGACTGCCAATTTGTCGAAATAAAAGTGCCATTTGGCAAGATTCAAGGGTGCCTCATGAGGATTCACGGCCTCCTATTCATCACCGCGGTGATCGGCGGCTGCGCAGCGCGCCCGGCGGAGCGAGCACCGGCGTCGGTCGAGGGCCCGTCGCTGCGGATCATGACCTACAACGTAAATTTTGGCGGAGCGGGGATGGACCTGGCGGTCGCGGCGATTGCGGAGGCGCGGGCGGA
This sequence comes from Tepidisphaeraceae bacterium, assembly GCA_041482675.1. Taxonomy (GTDB): domain Bacteria; phylum Planctomycetota; class Phycisphaerae; order Tepidisphaerales; family Tepidisphaeraceae; genus JBGPEF01. The sequence goes on from JBGPEF010000041.1 coordinate 10,664, forward strand.
TATCGTGTGCCTTCAGGAGACGACCCCGCAGTGGGAGGCGGTATTGCGGCGGGATTTGTCGAGCGTCTATCCACACATGGAGTTTCGGCACGCGGGCGGGGCAGGAGGACAGGCAATTCTCTCAAAGTTCGACCTGGAGGAAGTGGCGTACGTGAAGCAGACGCCCGGATGGTTTCCTGGATGGATCGTCAAAGCGCGAACGCCGCTTGGGCAAGTGCAGATGGTCAACGTACACTTGCGGCCGCCCCTGGCCGAGGGAGGAAGCGTGACGGCATCGACTTATCTGGGTACAGGATCAATCCGGCGCGAGGAGGTGCAAATATTGTCGGAAAAGCTGGAGGCGGGAACGGCCGCGATCATCGTCGGGGATTTCAATGAGAATGAGTCGGGAAAGGCGGTGGCGTGGCTGAGGGAGCGGGGGTTTGCCGATGCGCTGCGGCAATTTGATGGATCGGCCAACACATGGGAATGGAGGACGAGCGTCATCACATTGCGCGGGCGCTATGATCATGTTTTGTATTCCAACGGCTTGCGCTGCACGGATGCGCGGGTGATGAGAAGGGGGGCATCGGATCATTTCCCGGTGGTGGCGCTGATGGTTGAAAGTCAATAAATTTGAACGCGCGGGACGCGTCCCCCTTTTGTGAAAACGGGAAAAAAAAGAAGCGCTGGAACCCACGATTCCAGCGCCTCATTCACTCAATCGGGCATCGTCCGCCAAAGCGGACCCTGCATAGCGTAGCGACTACTTCGTCTGGCCGAGCAGTCCGCCTTTTTCGCCGACGCGAATGATGCGATTGTCATCGGTCTTGACGATGTAATGGATGCTGCCATTGTCGGTCTTGACCTTGTAAATCTCGGAGATCTTCTCGCCCTTCTTGGTCTCGTCGCGGATGGTGTCCTTGACGGCCTTGGGCAGATCGCCGAACTCCACTTTCACGCCATCAATCCGGCCATCGTTGTTCTTATCCAGATCACGGGCCTTCTCGAACTTGTTGTTGTCGTTGGCGTTGTTGTCGCGATTGCGATTCCGCTCGGCGGCGGTGGTGGTGGTGTCAGCGCGGTTGCTGAGCAGCTTGGGATGGGTGTCGTGTGACATCACCTTGCCATTGTCGTCGATGCGCACCATGTGGCCATCATTGGCTTCGCCGACAAACCAGGTATCGCGGCCGCGGGTGACCTGCCAGACGCGCTTGGGCTCCTGGCCGTGAGCTTCATTGATCATGGCGCTCTTGACGCTGCCGGGAAGGTCCTTGTAATCGACACGGATGCGGCCTTCCTCGGTGTCGTTGAGATCCTTCAGCAGCTTGCCGTTATCATCAACCCAGATGGTGCGGGCGCGGTCATCGCCTTCGATCTCGACCCGATAAACGGTCTTCCCCTTCTGATTGATTTTCAGGACGTCGGTGACCTTGTCCCGGCCCATTTCCTGCCCGACAGTCTGTTTCACATCACCGGGAAGGTTCTCGAAGCCCAGCTTCTCGCCTTCGGAGTTATAGCGGTTGCGGTCCTCGCGGCGGCGGGCATCGAGGTCGTCGCGATTATCGCGGCTGGTGTCGATGCAGCTGTTGCGGTCGCGAGTGTCGCTGCGATCCGACAGCAGCACGGGCCGGTCCACGATGTTGCCGTTGCTGTCCGCGCGAACGCGATGGGTGCCTTCGTTGTCATCGATATTAGCGACGTAATAGGTCTTGCCATCGCGGCTGACGCGCCAGACCTCCATCGGATGACCTTTGGCCTCCTTCCCGAGCGTATCCTTCACTTCGCCCGGCAGGTTGTTGTATTTCACGGCCGTTCGGCCAGTTTCATTGTCATCGTCGGTGCTCCTTACGCTGAGCAAATTTCCTTTGTCATCAGCGCGAATAATCCGCTCGTCGTTTGTGTAAGCGACATAAATGGTCCGGTCTCCCCGTTTGAATTTGTAGACATCGGTCACCTTGTCGCCGGAATTAAGCTGCGGCTCGATCGCCCGCTTCACATCACCGGGAACCTGGTTGTATTCCACCCGGTTCTCGTCGCGAATCTGGATCCGATTGTTGTCTCGATCAGCCGCAAACACCGTGGGCGCAACGCCCATCAGGGTCAGGCTGACAACCGAAGCAAGGATAAATTTCTTCTTCATGACAAAACTCCTCTTCTTGTTAATGTTTTTGCACACCGGCAGTTTCCGCCCGTTTCATAGAGCAAATGGCGTGCGCCAGCATCCCGCCGAACGGGGGTTTTCAATTTGTTTTCCGCACTACAAGTGCCGGCACTTGTAAGACCACCGTCGCCGCGGCCAGTTAGAATGAAAGAAAGAATGATTGATGAGCGGCCCGGCTCATCTGTCGGATGGAATGGTGAAGCAATAAGCACTATAGCGGATTTCGCTCCACGCAAGATTGGGGAGCGGACGATTGGGGAGCAGCGGCGTTTTTACCTGAGTGAATTCGATTCGCACCCGAATTGCCGAGCGCCCCGCCGTCAAGTCCCGGGCGATGAGAAACTCATCATCGCGAAATCTGCGATTGGAAGTTTGCACTTTATGTTCGGTCGGATCGAGCTCCCCTTTGGGTCGAGAGAAGAGACAGGTGTTGGAGCCGGCAAGGTACCAGATGCCCGCCGGCTGAAACTCGCCAACCTTCCCATCGCTGGAGTCCGCGATGGACACCGCAGCCCGTTGATTGGGAGACGAATAGTCCAGCTTGCGGCGGAGCATGACGCCAAGGTTGTCCGGCCTGATTTTGAACGTGAATTCTGATGCGCCCGTCATCGTCCGGCCTTTGTCGGTATGAGCAGGATAGATTTCCTTGCCATCCAACTTGTCGGGGCCGAGCTCATAGCGCGAGGTGATCTCAATCGGTTCGCTGGCTGTCGGACTCACATAGTTGTGCGCCTTTTCACTCGCCTCGTCAGCGATCTTCAGTTCGTCCGTGAGCACCAGGGATGAACCCGGAGTGCCATACCAATACGCAATGGTCTCATAGTGCTCTTTGGAATCATTGACGCCACCATGCTCGAGCTGAATTCGCGCGTTCCTGCCAAACGGCATCAGGTCGCCCAGCAGAAACCGATACGCCGACTCAATTTTGTCTTCCGCGGACCTGGCCGACGCCGCATCCTTCGCCCCCGTTGGATGTCCCGCGAACGGCAATGTCATGTTGATCCCGCCCCAGTAGTCCCCTCCGCCGCCCCATTCTTCGGTCCCCGTCCCCTGTGCCTGCGGCGTGTTCGAATCGTCAAAGAAGAATCTCGGATCGCCTTCCAGCGTGTTGAGCTTCGCATCGTGCGAAAAGATGAACGACGTGCCGACAAAATGCCCGCACCAGTCGCCATTGCCTTCGATGGTGCGGGTATCAAGAAGAATGTTGTCCTTGCCGCGCTCTGGGTTTGGATGATCTTTATACGTGGCGTGGAAATAGGCGAAATGATTGGCCGGGCCTTCCAGCGGCGCATAGCGCACCGACCAGCGAACATCCGGAACCACGCCGCCCTTGCTGATGAGCTGCCCCTTCATCGATTTGAAGAAGGGCATCGGAAAATAGCAGGCCAGGTGAACCCGCTCGGAATCGAAACGAATGTTCACTGGGAACGCTTTGACGAGGTACTCGCGATTGTCGCGGTTATAGAGCGTGCCCGCGCCAAAAAAAAGCGGCAGGGGGGCATCGACCGAAGGCTGCTCGCGCCCATCCCACCACAGGCGCAGCCAGACCTGCGACAGGTCAAGAGCGCGTTCCTTTGGGAATGAAAAATTGAGCGCGCGGACCACCATCGGCTGATCGACTTCAAGCTCCAGCGCAGGTGTTTCCTCACCAACTTCCGTCTCGCCCGATTCTTCGCGAAGTTCGGTTTTCACCAGCGCTGTCAAATCGGTCCCGGCCTTGTTGATCAGCTCCAGCACATCTTTATCCGGAGCCGTTTTCCCATCCCAGGCCTTGATCGGCTGCGAGAGTTTTGCGCCGCCGACGTAATGGTGAAGGATGTAATACCCGGTGCCATAGCAGGTCCGCGAATAGGCCAGTCGCAGCGACTTTTCAAAGCCCATCGGCACCCACATCAGGTCCGCCCCTTTGGTCTGCGACCACGTAAACGCAAGCGGCGACGGAAGCGCCGCGGCCGGGAGAAAAGTCGAGTCTTTCACCGGATGCAACGGATCTTTCGTCGAACTTTCCGCAACGATGTTGTCGTGGCCGTCGATCACGTAATGCCACGGGCTGCCATGCCAGTGGTTCGTTCTCACAAAGTAAAGAATGCCGGGCCCTTCTACATCCAGCGTCACGTTGAAATCTTCGGCAAGCTGATAGAGGAAATGAGATGCGTCCGCCGCCTCGTTGCCGCCAGCACGGTCATAGGTGCTGCGCATATACGCCCGCATGCCGATGCGGTGCTGGGCCCATTTGTCCCACATCCGATACGCATCGAGGCCCACCGGAATCACCGGCGGATCGTCAGCGCCGCGCGCAGCGCAGGTGAGCACCATGATCACCATCAGCAATCCGGCTGTCCTCATTGCTCCTCCTTGCCCTGGCGATAAGCGGGAAGGTAAACATCGAACCGCGCTCCCCGGCCGACTGTGCTCTCCACCAGCACATTTCCCCCCGCCTGCTGCACCACCCCATACACGATCGAAAGTCCCAAACCAGTCCCCTTCCCCTCCTTGGTGGTGAAAAATGGCTCGAAAATATGCGGGCGCGCTTCCGGATCGATGCCGCGGCCGGTGTCGGCCACGCTCAGGAGCACATACTCGCCCTCGTGCAGGCCGTACATCGACGCAATATCAGCATCGAATTGCCGGCTCAGCGTGCTGATGGTCAATTTGCCGCCATCGCTCATGGCGTCGCGGGCGTTGAGGGCGAGGTTGAGGATCACCTGCTCCATCTGCCCCACATCGGCCTCGACATCGGGCAGATCGGGAGCCGCGCTGATCACAACCTCGGTGTTCCGGCTCAGTACGCGGCGCAGCATTTCCGTCAGCCGCGAAATGCTCTCATTGAGATTGATCACCTGGGGCTTGACCACCTGGCGGCGTCCCAGGGCCAGAAGCTGGCGGGTCAGCGCGCTGCCGCGCTCCGCGGCGTTCTGAATCTCACTGGCGTGCGAGCGAAGATTGTCGTCGGCCAGTCTGCGCGTCAGCGATTCCGCATAGCCGGAGATGATGGCCAGCAGGTTGTTGAAATCGTGGGCCACGCCGCCAGCCAGTCTTCCGATCGCCTCCATCTTCTGGGACTGGAGCAGTTGCTCCTTCAGGCGGTTTCGCTCGGTGATGTCCTGGAGAATCCCGTGCAGGTAAGTTTTCCCCGTCAGCCGCAGCGGCCGCACGCTGATCAGAACGTCCCGCACTTCCCCGCTCTTGGTCCGAAACCGCGTCTCAAACTCCTCCCGATCGCGCCCAACATTCCGCTCCATGTGGGCCTGGATCTGCTCCTCGGTAACCCCCACCTCCAGCTCGCAGATGCGTTTCCGCGCCAGCTCTTCCCGCGAATAACCCAGTTGCTGCTGTATCGCGGAATTGGATTCCACGATGCTCTGGTTCCGCGGATCGACGATCAGCACGCCGTAGGGCGCATCCTCGAAAAGCAACCGATACCGCTGCGCTGCCTCGGCCGCGCGCTTCTCGGCCTGACTGATCCGCACCGCCTGCCGGAGGCTGTGCGAGAGCCGCTCCGGTGTCATGTGTGATTTTGGCACATAATCCGTCGCCCCCGCCTTCATCATCTCCACGGCCAGTTCCTCATCGCCCTGGCCCGTGAGAATGATCACCGGCGTCTTAAATCCCTTCTCACGCACGGCCCGCAAAACCGCCAACCCATCGATGCCGGGGAGCTTGTAGTCGAGGAAGACGCAATCGAATTGCATGCTCGACAGGAGGGTAATGGCCGAGTTGCCGTCTTCTTCTTCATGAATGCGAACCTTGGCCGCCGAAGTGTGCAGCGCCCGCCCGACGGCGCGGCGCGTCATCGGGTCATCTTCGACCAGGAGAATGTCCAGAGCGTCCTCGATCGCCGGTTCGCTCATTTGGCCCTGCCCCGTTGCCGCGAATTATCGTTCGCCCCCGGTTTTCTTTCCAGCATCACAAGCGATTATCGCAAAGTCAGCAAATCTTCGAGATCGAGCGGGCGCGTGTACATCGCCAGCCCCCCCTGCGAATCGCGCGGCCACATTTCCCGCGGCCGGTCCCAATAAAGCTCCACGCCATTGTTGTCCGGATCGCGCAGATAGAGCGCCTCGCTCACGCCATGATCGGCCGCGCCATCCAGCTCAATCCCGGCCGCAACCAGCCGCCGCAGCGCATCCGCCAGCGCCGCCCGCGTCGGATAAAGAATCGCCACATGATAAAGCCCCGTGCTCCCGGCCGGCGGCGGCCGCCCTCCCTGGCTCTCCCAGGTATTCAGGCCGATGTGATGGTGATACCCGCCCGCGGAAAGAAACGCCGCCTGTTTGCCGTACCTCTGGGTTATCTCAAACCCCAGCACCCCATTGTAAAACGCCAGCGCCCGCTCCAGGTCTGCGACTTTCAAATGCACGTGCCCAACTCCCACCCCGGCGTCGATTGGTTTTGCTTCACTCACAATAGATCCTCCAGTCAGTCGCCGCAGGCGACGCCAACTCAACGGATTTTCCGCGGGGGGTTGCAGGGGGGGTACTCCCCCCATGCATCCGCGGCATGGAATGAAGAAAGTCTCCCTCTTCTACATCTGGAAATTCCCCAGCAACGATCACTACTCGCGTCCCAAAAAGATCAAAAGAGCACTCCGGACGGCGGGAGTCGAACCCGCACGGCCCTTATGGGCCAACGGATTTTAAGTCCGTAGCGTCTGCCGTTCCGCCACGCCCGGGTCGCGGATGATTCTATAGACGGCCCCCGGCCGTGGCTAATTTTGCCGCCCTGGGATCGCGATGGCTTCTTCGGGGAGTGAAAATGCTCGATTGATCAACCCATCGCCGAGCGTCGCGGTCTCCGCCTCCATCAAATCGGCCGAGCCGGTGCGGACGAATGGCTCCAGCCGCGCAAAATCAGCGCTCCCATCCAGATTCAGAACCGGCGG
>JBGPEF010000042.1:0-17590 GCA_041482675.1 Tepidisphaeraceae bacterium
AGAAGAAGCAGCGGAGGCAGCAGCCCGGATAGCGGTATGAGAGGATCTCGCCTTGGCCGAGACTGAGTTGAAGATGGCAGGACGCTGACGCGACCATCAGAGCCCCCTTGACAGGGACGGTGTCATAGCGGTTCGTTTTGTTGGGGAGGGGTGGGGTGGGTGAGGAAAAAAAGGTTCGGGAGGGGTGGGAATTGATAAGAGTTGGAAGGAGCGGGAGTTGTGGATTTGGAGGTTGAGAAAAGCGAGTCCTTTTCGAGTCCTTTTCGGGTCCCGAATGCGTCCTTTTTGAGTCCGGAGTTTGGGAAAGCGAGTCCCGGAAGAAGAGTGGAATGCGGATGACGCGGATCGGAGGAATCGCAGAGGCGCAGAGACGCGGAGACGCAGAGAAGAAAGAAAAGCGCGGATGGGGCGGGGGCACGGGGATCCTGGTACGGCGGCCCGTCGCATGCAAGTTAAGCAGTTCTGATCGGCTCGGCATCACACACCTCCTCTATATATGGGCGATGTTGCGCGGGTGAAATTGAGTTTTGGTCGGGGGGCGCAACGGGTTTTGAGAAGTGGTAAGGGAAGTGGGGAAAAATTTATTTCAGATTTTTTGTCGGCGCAACGCGGAAGGCGCAACAGGGAGCGGTGGAAGAGAATTTGGCCATAGAGGAAGAGCATGGTGGGGTTGGTAGGATGGTCGCATGAGAAGTGGGCGGGGCATTGTTTTTCATGTGGTTTGTGCGCTGTCGCTGATTTTGGCGGTGGTGGTGGTGGGGTTGTGGGTGGGGTCGTTTGGAGGGGAGTTTCATGTGGTGAGTTTTATATGGGGGGGTGAAAGGATGACGGCGAAGATTCGATGGGGGCAGTTTGTGATTTTTGGGCCGCCGGGTGGGGCAAATGCGGATGCGGAGGAGGTGAGGTTGGCGGGGAAAATGAGCAATGACGATTTTGATTGGAAGGCGCTTGCCCCGGCCTATGTGGAAGGAGTGGCGCGGAGTGGGAGCGCGACTTGGAAGGCGTATCAGAAGTTCCGGCGGAGAACCTGGATGGTCGACGATGCAATGGCGAGAACGTGGCTGGCGGGGATGGATGATCCGGGCCGGTTTCTGCCGGCGCACATGATGCTGCTGCACGCGGCCGAGGAACGAAGGAAACAATATTTTCACCGCAGCTCAGCGTGGCGCGAGGCGGGGTTTCGCACGTCGCCGGTGATCGTAGCGGATGAGGAGCCGAAGGAGCCGGCGGCCATGCAGGTGGATCCGGTTTTGTATTTTGCGGTGGATAAGAGGGGCGGGCCGGATTTGTCGAGGAGGCAGCAGCTTTGTGAGGAGTGGCATGATGTGCTGGATGAGAAGCGCGGGGCGGTGTTCGTGGGGTGGTTCTTTTTGGGGGTGATGATTTTGCCGCTGGCCTGGGTGGCGCGGCCGAAATGGGAGAGGAGGACGCGGAGGCGATGGCTGATGAATGGGCTGGCGCTGGTGTCGATGATTATTTGTGTGATGAGCGCGGGGATGTGGGTGAGGAGTTATTGGGTGGATGAGGAATTTGGTTTTGCCACGCGGCCGGGGGCGCCGCTTTCTCCGGGGGCGGAAAAAATGCTGTCGCGGAGCTGGGTGGGATCATCGCGGGGGAAACTGAGGATGGTGAGGGTGGATTATTCGCCCCTGTCGATGGGAATGCCATCGCCGGCGGGTTACCGCAAGGGTATCGCGGGAGTGTTGCTCGGAGACTTATTTGGGCCGGGTAGGGGGGCGAAGGATGAGCGGGAGTTGAAGATGCCGGGGATCGATTTTTATCATGCGCCGGTGCAGATGGGCCGGGTGTTGTTTGCTTCATCGCTGGTGGGGATTTGGAGGCTGTCGGTTTCGTGGTGGGTGGTGGTGGCGGTGAGCGTGGTTGGGCCGCTGATTTGGGCGCGGCGGGCGGGGGTGATGTGGGGGAGGAGGAGGAGGGAGAGGAAGATCGCGGGGAAGATTTGTTTGAAGTGTGGGTATGACATGAGGGCGACGCCGGGGAGGTGTCCGGAGTGTGGGAGTGTGAGGGAGGAAGTGATTTGCGATTTCAGAGTGAAGACTCTCACTCGGGCCTCTCCCAGAGTACCGGGAAGGGAATAACAGACACGGGCAAGATGCCCGTGCCACGAGGTAAGATGAGAACATGAGCCGGGGTGTCACGTTTCACCTTTTGTGTGCGCTGTCGCTGATATTGGCGGTGGTGGTGGGGTTGTGGGTGGGGTCATTTGAGGGGGAGTTTCATCATTGGAGTTTTTGTAAGGGGGGAGAGCGATTTACGCTGCGGTCGAAGTGGGGGCAGGTGGTGATGTTTGGGCCGCCGATACATGCGGAGGATGAGGGGGGTCGGGAGGTGGCGCTGCGGATGAGGAATGGGGATTTTGAGTGGAGGGCGCAGCGGCCGGGGTTTGTGGAAGGAATCGCGCGGCCGGGGAGTGCGAGTTGGGAGATGTATGAGAAGTTTCGCGACTGGATGAGCTGGCATAAGGCGGAGGTTGCGCCGGTGCGGAGGTGGCTGGCGGCGATGGAGGATGAGGAGCGATTTTTGCCGGCACACCTGATGATGCTGGAGGCGGCGGAGGAGAAGCGCAAGAGTTATTTTCACCTGAGTTATCCGTGGCGGGAGGGAACATTTCGGACGGTGCCGACGTTTCCGCCGCCGGAGGGAGCGATCGTGACGCCGGAGATGAGGGTTGATCCGGTGTTGTATTTCAAGGTGGATGCTTCGGGGAATGCGCCGGATGTTTCGTTGCGGCAGAGGTTGCACGAGGAGTGGCATGATGTGTTGGATACGCCGAGGTGGGCGGTGTTTCATGGATGGGTGTTTTTGGCGGCGATGATTTTGCCGGTGGCGTGGGTGGCGCGGCCGAGGTGGGGGGAGAGGAAAACGACGGGGTGGGTTTTTAACTGGCTGGCGCTCGTGTCGGGAATTGTTTGTGTGGTGAGCGTGGGGATGTGGGTGAGAAGTTATTGGGTGGATGAGCAATGGACGTTTGCGGCGCGGGCGTCGAAGTCGGAGGTGAAGTGGAATTATCCGATGCGGGCGCTAGGGTGGATTGGATCATCGAAGGGGGAGCTGGTTTTTCGGGAGCGGGATGCGCCAACGGCGGGATGGACGGTGCCGACGCCACTGGGGGTGGGATATCAGCGACGGCTGACGCGAGGGTATTCGCTGCCGGTGAACCTGAGTGTTTCGACGACGGGGGAGCGGAAGATGAAAATGCCGGGGATCGATCTGCACGTGTTGCCGGCGCAGCTTATTAGAGTGAATGTGCCGGCGACGATCTATTCGTACCCCGCGGGCATTGGCTTTCCGGCGGGAACGATGGCAATTCCGGCGACGACAAGTTCGAGCCTGGTGGGATTTCGGTCACTGGTGATTTCGTGGTGGCTGATCGTGGCGGCGAGCGCGATGGTCCCGGTGATTTGGGGATGGAGGGCGGGGATTTGGTGGAGGAGGTGGATAAAACAGAGGTTGATGAGAACGCAGATTTGCCTGGTGTGCGGGTATGACATGAGGGCGACGCCGGGGAGGTGTCCGGAGTGTGGGAGTGTGAGGGACGCGGATCAGAAAGGGGAATCACAAATAAACACGGATGAACACAGATGAAGGAGGAGAAGCGAGCGAGACGAGGTGGAGGTGGGCGGGCACAAAACAGTTGAAACAGGAGGGCACGTTGGCCGTGATACGGGTAGCGGAGAGGAGGGAAGCGATCCGCCGAGAGATAGGATGGTCGCATGAAAGCTGGGCGGGATACATGGTTTCATCTGGCGTGTGGGGTGTCGCTGATCCTCGCGGTGGCGATGGGGGTGGTGTGGGAGAGGTCTTTTGCGGGGGAATGGCAACTATTTGGGTTCAAGCGGGCGGGGGAGAGGTATTCGGTGAGATCGAAGGAGGGACAATTTGTTTTGGTGGGGCCGCCGCGGGAGGTGGCGGCGGATCCGATCGCGCGGGAGGTTGTGTGGGGGATGAGCAACGACGATTTTCAGTGGAGTGAGATCGGCACGGATTATGTGGTGGGAGCGGTGCGGCGGGATTCGCCGACGTGGGAGGTTTATCAGAGATTTTGGCATCGGCAGCGCGCCGGGCAGGGGCTGGAGCCGGCCATGCGGGTGTGGATCGGGGAGGCGATGGACGATCCGAAGCGGTTTGCGGCCGCACATTTGTTGCTGATGTTCGCGGCGGAGAAGAAGCGGACGAAGCCGTTTGGGTCACGGCAGAAGTGGTTGGAGATCGGGCATACTTTGGATGAGGATGGGGCGTGGATTGCGGAAATGATTACGCGGGCGGATGAGTCGCGCAAGCGGCCGGATTTTGCAGCTCGATGGGATCTGCGGCAGGAGTGGAGGGATGTGATGGAGACGCCGCGGGGAGCAGTGTTTCATGGGTGGGTGTTGCTGGGGGCGATGGTATTGCCGGTGGCGTGGGTGGCGCGGCCGAGATGGAGGAGGAGGACGGTGGCGAGGTGGGTGGTGAATTGGGTGGCGGTGGGATTGTTTATTGTGTGCATCGCGGGGATAGCGATGTGGGTGAGGAGCTGGTGGTTGGATGAGCAGTTTTTGTTCTCGCGGCGGGAGGCACCGAAGGTGATTGGGTGGCGAGAGGAGATTGATTCGATCAGATCGATTGGATCGTCGAAGGGGGAGTTGAGAATGATGCAACGGGATGTGCCGCGTCGACCGAAAGGGTTTGGCGAGCCGTGGGGATATCAGCGGCAGATCGTGAGCTTGCCGGGGAAAGTGCAGGGGATAGTGGTGGTCGGGGAGAATTCGTTGAAGGTGTTGGGGGTGGAGGTTTATCAGTTGCCGACGCAGATTGTGAAGGGACCGACGGGGCCGATGGCCCCACCCGGGCCGGCGACGCAATTGAAGTATGGCTTGCGAGCGGTGGCGGTTCGGTGGTGGGTGATTGTTGCTGCGAGTGCGATAGTGCCACTGCTGTGGGGATGGAGGGCGGGGGTTTGGCGGAGGAGGATGAGGAAGGAAAGTGCGCAGAAGACGTCGAGGTGTTTGGTATGTGGGTATGACATGAGGGCGACGCCGGGGAGGTGTCCGGAGTGTGGGAGTGAGGCGAAAACGTGAAACGTGAAACGTGAAACGAGTTAGCGGGCGCGGGCGGAGGCTTGCAGCGGGAAAGGACGGTGCGGCGAGCCGCACCCTACGGGGGCATGGAGGGGGCGCAGGAAAACGCCCGCGCGGGGGCGCGGGCGTTTTTGACACTGGAGATAAATTGTTTTTGGTTACTGGCCTGCGCCGCCGGTGCGGTTGGGGCGGTTGGGGCGATTGCCGCCGGCACCACCTGCGCCACCTGCGGCACCTGCGCCGCCGCGGGCGGGGCGGTCCTGGAGCTTGAGGGTTACGGTGGCGGCTTCGTCGGCCTTGACGGTGACGCGTTCGCGGGCCATGCCTTTGCCGTCAACGCGAGTCAGGACGCCGTAATCGCCGGCGGGGACATCCTTGATGGTGAACTTGCCGTCAGCGTCAGTGGTGGCTTTGAAGAGAGGTTCGGGGCGCTGGCGGTTGCCGCGGCCGGGCTCGGGGGCGGCAGGTTTGGGGTCGGCGGGCTTGGGATCTTCGGCGATTTGATTGGCTGCGCCGTTGCGATTGGGACGGCCGGCCGCGCCGCCTGCGCCGCCGCCTTGGCGCTGCGGGGGCTTGATGACGGCGACTTCAGCACCGGAGACGGCCTTGCCATCTTTGTCGAGGACGGTGCCGGTAATGGAGCCTTTTTTGGCCTCTGCGCCGGCGGCTAGTTTGTCTTCAGCGCGGGCGAAGGGGAGTGTGGAGAAACCGAGCAATCCAGCGGCCACGACGGCCGGGATAATGCACTTGCGAAGGAAGCTGAACATGGTGAGGTCCTTTAATGAGGCGCGCCGTTCATCCCGCCTTACGCAGCGGGGATTTTGTGAACGGGGCCGAAAAATCGATTCCAATGGTGTAACGGATTTGGGGGGGGAATATTGCGGAAAACGGGGATTAAACACGAAGGGCACGGAGGCACGAAGGCCAACTCGTCGTAGCGCGCAACTTGGTAAATCGGGACGCATTGTTTTGCTTTTTTTTGAGAGCAGAATGAGGGCTCCCTGGTCGAGTTGCGAAATGCGAGGCGCGCGCCTTTGTGCCTTTGTGTTTAGTCCTGGAATCTGGTCTCTCGTTGTCAGTGCCGCAGCTCGTCCCAGAGGTCGCGGAGGTCGGCCTGGGAGTGAACGGTGACGCTGCCGTCGGGGTTGTATTGGATTTTGTGGGGGGTGATGGATTCGAGGGTGCGGGAGATGGCGGCGGCGATGCGGGGGTCCTGGCGGGCGGCCTGGCCGAGGGTGAGGGTGTTGTCGAGCTCGAGGGATTCGATGCGCTCGATGAGCTTGGCCTGGGCGTCGCGCTCGGCAGCGCGGGCGGTTTTTAATTTGCCGCCGACGGAAGGAGAGACGCCGATGACGGTGATGGATTTGTCGATCCAGGCGGGCGCTTTTGCAGGGAGGCGGACGAGGTTGGCGGCGGGGCTGACTTTGGTGTTGGTAACTTTGGCGTGGCCGACGGCGGGGGCGGTTTTGGTGAGGAAATCTTTTTCGATTTCGCGCCAGTCGTCGGGGTTGGTGGGGGGAAGAGTATTTTGATTCTGGAGAGATTCGCGGAAGAGGTCGAAGAAGTCGCGCGGGTCGGCGGCGAGGGCGACCTCGACGTCGAGGTTGTCCTGGAAATCGACGCGGGTCATGGGGCGGGAGGTGAGCCAGTTGCGGATGCGGCCGGCGAACTGGGTATCGGCGAAGGCGTCGGCGACGGTTTTTTTGTTGCCGAGGGGAATGTCTTTCACGCTGTCCATGACGCGGCGGGCGGCGTCGGTGGAGGCATCGTCGAGGGCGCGCTGGCGGGCGGCGGGTGGGATGGCGGCCCATTTGCCTTCGACGCGGGGGCGGATGTCCGAGCCGCTGCCGGCGGCGGAGCCGGTTGCGCCGAAGACGGTTTGGGGCCAGTTGCGGGAGGCGCGGTCGATATCGCGGCCGGTGATGGGGGATTTTTTGGGGTTGGCGTCGGCGAACTGGCGAAGGGCGTAGCTGACGCGGGAGGCGGGGATTTCCAATTGGACCTGGCAGGTGTGATTGACCCAGCGGGGATCGCCGACCTGTTCTGCGCCTTGGAGGGTTGTGAGGAAGGCGTCTTCGAGCTTCATGGATTTGAGATAGGCGCGGACTGAGAGTTCGGGGGTGAGGGGCTGGCGGGCGACTTCGTCGTAGAGACTGCGGACGGCGTTGGTGGTGGCCGCGCGAACGGTGTCGGAGCGGAGGGATTCATCGTATTGGGGGACGTATTGGCGGGTGGTGTCAGCGCCGAGGAGGGGCGTGGCGAGGAGGAGAAGGAAGAACAACGGGAGCAAACGCATCAATGACACTCCATGCGACTAGATAAGCTCATCTTAGTCTATCGGATAGACAGTGGGGGGAGGGGGGGCGTTAGGGTCCTGGGGTTTACATTCGGCGGGGAAAGCGCGAGAACTATAAGTGATGATTGGCATTAGGATTAAACACGAAGGCACAAAGGCACGAAGGCCAACTCGGCGTATTGAGCGGAGTGGAGGGGGAGGGCACGGGGTTTTATTTTTGAATGAAATGTGGGACCGGGGAATCAGGAGGAGCGCGCGAGGACCAGGCTGGGCGTCGTGTGCTTCATGGTGAAAGCTTGTGTACCCGTTTGGGGGGAGGCGGCCATGTAGGGGTGAAGGCAGAAGCAGTCTTGTTTGCGCCGCCAGGTCTTTTGCACGAGTCGGCAGGCGATGCTTTGCCATTTTGGAGGTAGTCATGGCCGCGGTGGGATTTAATTTGATGGAAAATCTGGAAGCACGGGCGTTGTTGTCGGCGAATGCGGTGCTGGAGCATGGAACTCTGCATGTGCGGGGGAATGAAGATTCCCCTGCTACGATCGTGGTTGGAAACAGCGCTGACGGGTTAAGCGTCAACGTTTCGATCAGCACGGTCAAGAAGAACGGCGTAACCAAGACGTTTACGGCTTCGTTCCCCAAGACACTGGGGATCGATAAGGTGCGGATCAATGGTGGGCACCAGAACGACACGATCAGCATCGATCAGACGACTTCGCCGTTTACGATCAAGACGCGCATGGATGGCCGGGGCGGCACAGATACGATCACGGGTGGCGATGAGGATGATGTGATCATCGGCGGCGCGGGCAATGATAATCTAGCCGGCGGCGGCGGGAATGATTTGATCTTTGGCCGGCATGGCAATGACACGCTGGTCGGCGGAGAAGGCAATGACACGCTGTGGGGCGGGGTCGGCAGCGACAGCGTCGATGGCGGAAACGGCGATGATGTGCTGGGAGGAATCCTGGGCGCGCCCAATACGCTGATGGGCGGAGCCGGGCACGATACGTTCTGGGTGAGGAGCCTGGAAAAGAATCCGACGAATGATTTCAACTCGGCCGAGGATACGCTCAAGACGCCGAGGACCAAGCCGCACGCGAAAAATGCCGACGCGGCATAAATAGCGACGGTTCCACCAACACGGGAAACGCCTCACGCTGCTTTGACGAGAGCGGAGGCGTTTCTTTTTTGCGCGGATTTTTAAAGCCACGGATGGGGCACAGATGCGCACAGATAAGAGAAGAGCGGCCGCAGATTGGCGCAGAATAGGAAGAGATAGAGGACGGGCAGGATGCCCGTGGGACGAAGAGAGAATCACGGGCGGGACGCCCGTGCCACGTTAGGGCGGGTTATCGACGCTGGAGGGGAGAGGGCGTTGTTGGTGGCGGGTGGGGTAAATGGTGGTGAAATACATGGTGAGGAGCATGGCGATCCAGAGGGCGAGGAGGATGGAGAGGAAGAGGAGGAGTTTGGGGCGGGGTTTAAGGGTGAGGGTGTAGGTGGTGGCGCGGTCGGTTGGGGGGCTGCTTGGGGCGGGCTTGGGGCGCTGTTTGTGCTTGCTCATGGTATGGAGGGGATGCGGTAATTTTCGTCGAAGGCGGTGGCGAAGTCGAAGACGTTTTTGAAGTCGTTGAGCGTGTCGGTGTCGGTTTTGGACATGTGGCCGTTTTCGACGAGGGCGAAGACGATTCGGCCGAAGTCTTCGGTGCGGGTGATGTTCCAGCGTTTGAGGACGGTGCGGGCGAGCATTCCCCAGCGGAGGAGGGCGAATTCGCGGAGGCCCTGGGAGAGATCGCGGCCGGTGACGTGGTAGGATTTCTTTTCCTCCTTTTTGAGTTTTTTGGGGTCTTTGAGCTCGCCGTGGATTTTCTGGACGGTGTAGGCGAGGCCGGAGTGGATGAACTCGTAGGCTTCGATGGGGTAGAGGCCGACTTCTTCGACGACCTGCTCAAGTTTTTTGAGGGGCTTCTCGGGTTTCTCCGGGTTGTCGGGAGGAGGCTGGGGGTCTTTGGGCTCTTGCGGGGGCATGATGAAAATCTAACAGAGGGGAGGGGAATTTGCGATTTGCGATTTTCGATTTGCGATTGAAATTCAGACGACCTGGGGAAAGAGGGGGGTGCCTTCGTGGAATTTGTGGCCGGGGGGGAGAGGGGTGGAGAGGAGTTGGGGGAGGGTTTTGTTGGTGATGTCGATGTTGAGCTGGCGGAGGCCTTCGGGGCTCTTGTGGGGGAGGATGGGGAGGAGGGCGAGGAGGGATTTGTGGATGGCCTGGGCGGAGAGATGCAGAATTGTGTCGAGGCGGGCGGACTGGGCGGGGTCTTTGGCGAGCTTGAAGGGGGCGGTGGCGTCGATGTAGCCGTTGGTGAGACGGGCAAGGTCGATGGGGAGGAGGGCGCAGTGTTGGAGGTCGCATTTGTCGTAGGCTTGCGCGAGGGCGGAGGGGAGGTTGTCGATGTGGGTTTGGAGGTTGCGGTCGATGTCTTCCAGGGGCGCGGTGATGGGGGGGAGGATTGCGCCGCGATAGTTGCTGATCATTTTGAGGACGCGATTCAGGAGGTTGCCCAGGACGTTGCGGAGCTCGTTGAAGGTTTTGAGCAAGTCGGCGTCGGACCAGTCGAGGTCGTGGCCGAAGGGGGCAGCACGGAGGAGATAGAAGCGCAGGGAATCCTGGCCGTAGGTCTTGATGACGCCGCGGAGTTTTTCGAGGTCGATGAAGTTGCCCATGGTTTTGCTCATCTTGCGGCCACCGGCGGTCCACCAGCCGTGGGCGAAAACTTTTTTGGGCAACGCCTCGCCGAGGGACATGAGCATGGCGGGCCAGTAGACGGTGTGGAACCAGAGGATTTCCTTGCCGATGAGATGGACGTCGACGGGCCAGTATTTTTCGAACCGGGAGGAAGCACCCACGGAACGAGTTCCGTGGGCGTTGGGGTTGGGGGGGTAACCGAGAGCAGTAATGTAATTGCTGAGGGCGTCGATCCAGACGTAGACGACGTGGTCGGGATCGTGGGGGAGGGGGATGCCCCACTTGAGGGTGGCGCGCGAGATGGAGAGGTCTTCGACGCCAGCTTTTAATTTGCTGATGACTTCGTTGCGGCGGGTTTCGGGTTGGATGAAGTCGGGGGTTCTCTCGATGTGGTCGAGGACGCGGGCGGCGTATTTGGCGAGGCGGAAGAACCAGGTGGGTTCCTTGTAGCGCACCAGGGGGCGGCCGCTGATCACGGATTTGTATTCGGCGGCCTTGGCTTCGGTTTCGGTGACGAATTCCTCCTGGCCTTCGTCATACCAGCCTTCGTAGGCGCCAAGATAGAGATCGCCGTTGGCGTGGAGTTTTTTGACGATTTCCTGGACGGCGAGTTTGTGGCGGGGCTCGGTGGTGCGGATGAAATCGTCGTTGGTGATCTCCAATTCCTTCCAGACCTGCTGGAAGATGGAGACGACGCGGTCGGCCAATTGTTGCGGCTCGATTTTCTGGTCGGCGGCGGTTTTGACCATCTTGATGCCGTGCTCGTCGGTGCCGGTGAGGAACCAGGTATCGTGGCCGGCGAGGCGGTGATAGCGGGCGAGGGTGTCGGCGGCGAGGGTGGTGTAGCAATGGCCGAGATGGGGTTCGGCGTTGGGGTAGTAGATCGGTGTCGTGATATAAAACTTTTCGGGCATTTGGGGGCGTAGTGTATCGCCTAATAGAATGGTGGGTATGGGTAGCGAGTCAAATTGCGAGCTTTGTGGAAGAGCGATTCCGCCGCATGGGCATTATGTGGTGAGGATTGATGTGTTCGCCGATCCGGAGTTGCCGGAATTGACGGCGGAGGAAGTGGCGAAGCTGAATTTTGATGCGGAGATGAAAAAACTGCTGGAGCAGATGCGGCACCTGAGCGAGGAGGAGTTGCAGGACCAGGTGCATCGGAGATTTGAGTACAAGATTTGCCGGCCGTGTCAGGTGAAGTTTCTGGCGAATCCGCTGGGGAAGCCGCGGGAGAAGGGTGTGGGGGGAAATTGAAGAGGATTAACCGCAGAGACGCAAAGACGCAGAGAAGAGAGAGAAGAGTTGGTTATGGGTGAACGTGTTTTTGTATCGCGGGCGGGGGTGAAGCTGGAGCATGCGCTTGCTACTTTTGCAATAGATGTTGGGGGGTGGGTTTGCGCGGATTTGGGGTCGAATGTGGGGGGATTCGTGGATTGTTTGTTGCAGCGCGGGGCCGCAAAAGTTTATGCGATTGATACGGGGTATGGGGCGCTGGAGTGGAAGTTGCGGAAGGATCCGCGGGTGGTGGTGATGGAGCGGACCAATGCAATGCATGCGAAGCTGCCGGAGAAGGTGAAGCTGGTGACGATTGACGTGGCGTGGACGAAGCAGAGGAATATTCTGCCGGCGGCGCGGGGGATGCTGGGGGAGGATGGGATTGCAATTACGCTGATAAAGCCGCAATACGAGGCCGGGGTTTCGCTATTAAGAAAGGGAGTGTTGCCGGGTGAACATCTGGAGGCGGTGCTGGAGAGTGTGAAGGCGGATACTGCGGCGGGCGGCTTTGAATTGATCCAGATGATCGAGAGTCCAATCCGGGGCGGGGAGGGGAATGTGGAGATGCTGGCGCATCTGCGGCCGGCGTAGCAGGGGCATCCAACCGAACAGGTTGCGCCGGCGCAGATGGAACGGTCGCTGGCGTAAAAAGAGGTGGGCAATGCCCAACCTACTTCGAGCGATCATTTCACTGGCTGCGTGGTCGGCTGGGTGGCGGGGGAGGCCAGAGAGGTCATGTCGGGGATGGGGATGGCGAGGGATTTGGGGGTGGGATGGCCATCGACGTCGAGGGGGCTGAGGAAGATGAGCCAGGGGCCGAGGCTGTCGTCGTGGATTTGGTGAGCGAGTCGTTCGATGACGCTGGCTTTGTTGGGGGGTTGGCCGGGCTGTTTGGTGAAAGCGTGGATGGGCACCCAGCCGGCGGCGGCGATTTCCTGGGCGCTCATGGAGCGGTTGGAGTCGGAGTTGAAGCGGCCGTAGACGGGGTCCCAGACGAGCATGATCCCGCGGTGGTCCTGCTCGATGGTTTTGCGCTGCCATTCGGCGGTGCGCAGCTTGTCGGAGTCGCTGACGTCGAGGAAGTAGTAGACATCCTTTGGTGTGGAGATGAGGCGCGGGTAGGGGGAATCTTTTTTGTAGTAGGGAGAGGATTTGTACCAGCGGCTGACTTCTTCAGCGCGCATGCCTTCGTTGTTGAGCTTCAGGGGGATGACTTTGTAGACAGCGTTGGCGAGTCCGGGGGCGAGGACGGCGATGCCGGCCCAGGCGACGGCGGATTTCCAGCGAAGGTGGGCGAAGATCCATTCCCAGCCTTTGGCGGTGAGGAGGGCCCACATGGGGGCGACGACGAGGAGATAACGGGGCTCGGCGTTGCTGGCCATTTTTCCGCGCCAGGCCAGATAGCTGTGGCCGGCCATGACCATGAGGGTGATGAGGGCGTTGAGCCTTTGATCGCGCTCGAGGTGGTCAGGACCGAAGAGGTTGGCTTTTATTTTTTCGATGATGGGGACGTTGGCGATTTGGGAGTGAAGGCTGCGCCAGATGCCGATCCACATGGCGGGGAAGGCGATGGGGGAGATGACGGCGGGGAGAATGCCGATGAAGTAGAGGAGAGGCTTGGGCTCATACAGGCTGTTCATGGCGTACGGCCAGTTCTCGGGGAGCCAGCGCCACCACTTAATGTACCAGGGGTGTGCCATGCCGAACTGGGCCCAGCCGAGGAAACTCCAGAGGGCGATGGGAGCGAAGAGAAGTGGGATGAGCCAGAAGCGGCGATGGAGGAAAAGGGCGACGATTGCGAGGGCGATAAAGCCGAAGCCTTCGGGGCGGGCGGTGGGCATGAGGCCAACGATGCAGGTTAGCAAGAGCCAGCGGCGGGATTGATAGGCGAGGAGGGCGATGGTGACGAGGAGGGCGAAGGGGATTTCGGTGAGTTCGCTGAAGGAGTGGAGGAAAAAGACGGGCTGGCCGAGAAGGAAGATGCCGGCGAGGGCGGGGAGGCGGTGGTTCTGTCTTTTGGCGATGCGATAGGTGAGGAGGCAGATGGCGACGGCAATCAACATGGCGGCGGTGCGCACGCCCTGGCGATGGAAGAGGGCGGGGATGGCATAGATGGCGGTGCAGAAGGGGCGGCCCCAGACGTTGCTGAGAAGATGAGGCTCATCCCAGACGAAGCGGGAGTAGAGAAAGTGCGTGCAGCCGTCGGCTTCGAGGAAGCCGCGGGAATAGATGGCGGCGGTGGTGGAGAAGAGGCAGAAGACGAGGATGGCAATGGTGAGGGAGAGCCATTGGGGCCACTCGCGGGAGCCGGTGAGGGCGGCGGCGAGAGTGGGAGGGGGCGAGATAGCCGGCTTGATGGCCGCGGAGGTGACTGACATTTGTGAAAAATATTATCCCTCGAAGCGGCTCAAATAGGAAATTGCCAAGCGGACACAAGTGCTTTAACAGGTGGGCCCGGGCGCAATTGCCGGGCGGCCGGGCACTGCAAGAAAAGAAATTATTTTTGAGCGGTTCGCACGTTGGCATCGTCGTGAGAGCTTGCTATCTTCGCGCACTGAATCGCTCCACAGCCGTTGGCTTGGTGGGTTGTGGAGTCGGGGCGATGTTGTTTCGCCAGGCTTTTGTAAACATCAGGCTTTTGTAAACATAAAGAGCAGGGAGGTAGTGCCATGACTTCCGTCACCGAAGATGGATGCGTGGAATTCCGGTTCTACAGGCCGCGGGCTTCGCAAGTCAGCGTCGTGGGGGAATTCAACAGTTGGCTGGATGGGGTCACGCCGATGCGGCTGGATGCCGACGGGTGGTGGATCGCATCCACGAAGCTCTCGCCGGGTGATTATCGCTTCCGATATGTCGCCGATGGCGTTTGGTACACCGATTATGCATCGCACGGCATTGAGGCCGGGCCGAATGGGTGGAATGCGGTGCTGGTGATCGCGGAACAGCGGGCCAAGGGCACATCTGACGAGGAAGAAGAGATGGAATTGGCTGCGAACTGAGCCGCGTTCCTGTTACAATGTCCTCCGGCACTCACCGCCGCAAGATCGGAGGATGCGATGGATCAGAAGTCGATCCGTCGGGGCGCAATTGGGCTGGCGTTTACGCTCGTAGAGCTGCTGGTGGTGATCGCGATTGTCGCGGTGCTGCTGGCGATTCTGTTGCCCGCACTGGCGCGGATTCGCGAGGCTGCGCAATCGGCGGCCTGTTTGTCGAATATGCGGCAGTTGGCGGTGGCGGTTCATCTCTATGCGGCCGATCACAAAGACCGCCTGCCTTTTATTCCGCATCCACAACATAGTTTGGGAGATGGGACGGCTTACATTTCCGGAGGTCCCGCGCCCGCATATGACCAGGGCGGGGGCGAGGGTGTGAGCGTGGATGGCTGGGTGCCAGCGCCGAAGAATCGCTCGCTCTATAAATACACGAGTGGGAAATTTGAGCTGTTCCAGTGCCGCAGCGACCAGGGCGTTGATATCCATGAATATTGGCCGCAGATTACCTGGGTGCCGTTCTGGCAAACCACTGGCTCGAGTTATTTGTTCAACGATTATCAGCGGGCGTATCACCCGAGCGTGGATGAGTCGGATTACTACGAGAGCGGGTGGAACCATAAGCTGGGACAGTTGCCGCGATCGAGCCAGTTTGTGTTGTGGTATGAGCCGCCGGCACAGATCTGGCCGTGGGGCGCCGGGCCGAGCACGGCGGTGTCGGGGAAGGTTTTCCGGTGGCACAAGGCCCCCAGGGCGGGCGGATCGAGGACGTATGAGGACGCGGGGTTTG
This sequence comes from Tepidisphaeraceae bacterium, assembly GCA_041482675.1. GTDB lineage: Bacteria > Planctomycetota > Phycisphaerae > Tepidisphaerales > Tepidisphaeraceae > JBGPEF01. The sequence goes on from JBGPEF010000042.1 coordinate 15,173, forward strand.
CGCCGTTTTATTCCAACATCGCTTTTGCGGATGGGCACGCGGAGTCGGTGGATTTTACGGCCACGTATAAGCGGGATCTGTCGGGGGCGATTGTGGGGCAGGATCGAACTCGGGTTGGGCCGGTGATTTGGTATATCTATGAGCAGTGAGGGACGCACTGGCGGACGAGCCGCCAGTGGCACGCGCGGGGGTTTTGGCTATCATCCAAGGCGTCTGGGGACCGCCGCATGGATGAGGCAGCCGATGATCCGCACGAAAATTGTCGCGACGATGGGGCCGGCCAGCGCAGAGCCGGATGTTCTGATGCGCCTGTTCGAGGAGGGGATGGATATTTGCCGGTTGAATTTCTCGCATGGGGACATGGGGGAACACCTCAAGACTTTGAAGGTGATTCGCGAGGTGGGGGCTCGGCGCGGGCAGACGGTGGCGGTTTTGGGGGATTTGGGCGGGCCGAAAATCAGGCTGGGGAAGATCGAAGATGCGGACGGGGCGGGAGGGATGCCGATTGGCGTGGGGGATGTGCTGCACTTCGTGCGTGAGCCGATTGTGGGGCGGAATCTGCGGGTGAGCACGACGTATCCGAGTTTTGTGGATGATGTGAAGGTTGGGGATCGCATTTTGATTGAGGATGGGCTGATCCGGTGCGTGGCGATCGATAAGAAGGCCAACGAGCTGCTGGCGACGTGCACTTCGGGTGGCGTGATCAAGAGCGCCAAGGGGATCAACCTGCCGAATACGGCGGTGTCGATTCCATCGATCACGGATCGGGACTGGCAGTGCGTGGATTGGGCGGTGGAGCACGATTTGGATTTTCTGGCGCTCTCGTTCGTGCGGCGGCCGGAGGATTTGACGCTGCTGCGGGAGCACCTGCACGGCAAGCGCAGCGCGATCGATCTGATCGCGAAAATTGAGAAGTCGGAGGCGCTGACGCGGATCGATGACATCATCGACGTGAGCGATGGGCTGATGATCGCGCGTGGGGACCTGGGGGTGGAGATGGACCTGGCGCAGGTGCCGATCATCCAGAAGGATTTGATCAAGCGGTGCCAGTGCGCGGGCAAGCCGGTGATCGTGGCGACGCAGATGCTCCAGAGCATGATCGAGCAGTCCTCGCCAACGCGGGCGGAGGTGAGCGATGTGGCGAATGCGATCTTTGATGGGGCGGACGCGATCATGCTGAGCGGGGAGACGTCGGTGGGGAAATATCCGGTGGCGACGGTACACGTGATGAATCACGTGGCGGAAGTGACGGAGGAATATCTGATCACGCAGAGCCCGGAGTTGCAGCCGGCGATCAAGGTGCGGTCGCTGCAATTGTCGGGGGCGGTGGCGCGCGGGGTGTGGCAGATCGTGCGGGACTTGAAGGTGAAATTGCTGGCGGTGTGGAGCCAGACGGGGACGACGGCGCGGATTTTTTCCAAGTACCGGTTCCCGGTGCCGATCATCGCGTTTTCGAGCGATCCGGGGACGCTGCGGCAGATGGCGATCCATTTTGGGGTGATCCCGCAGGAGATGCATGCGCCGGCCGACATCACGGCGTTGATTGCGCAGGTGGATGCGTTTGTGCGGGAGAAGCAGTTCGCAGTGGAGTCGGACCGGATCGTGATCGTGGCCGGGGCGGCGCTGGGAACGCCGGGGACGATGGATGGGATCATCATCCACACGGTCGGAACGCTGCCGGTGGCGGCGGAGCGAAGGCAGATTGAAGAGTTGGAGACGACATGAGAATGGTTGTGGCGATGTTGTTGATGGTGGTGGCCGGCGGTTGCATGGGAAAGCGGCCGACGAATCCGGCGGCGACGCAGCCGGTGACGGCTGTGGACCCGCAACTCGCGGAAACGGAATACTGGCTGGCGCGGCCGGCGAGTGTGCAGGTGCGCGGGGGCTTTGAGCCACTGTGGGAGGCGTCGGAGGAGGCAGCGCATGAGTTTTTTTTCAAGATCGATCGGCGCGATCAGCGCAGGGGGTTGCTGACGACGGAGCCGATGATCACCAAGCAGTGGTGGGAAATCTGGCGGAAGGATGCGGGGACTTTGAAGGACATGCAGGAAGCGACGCTGGCGAATATCCGGCGGACGATTTATTTCCAGTTCAAGAGGGAGGGGGATGGGGTGTATAGCGTTACGCCGAAGGTGGTGGTGGAGAAGGAATCGAAGGTGGATCCGAAATACAAGGACGACATTGAGGGGCCGTCGTCGTATTGGTATGCGCTGCGGCGGGATGAGGTGGTGGAGAAGAGGGTGGGGGAGGCGATAAGAAGGAGATTGAGTCATTGAATCATTGAGTCATTGAATCATTGAGTCATTGAGGCCTCAGGGTCAACGGAAAATGACTCAATGGCCCGATGACTCAATCCACGAGTGACCCAATCGCCCGATGGCTCAATTCACTTGGTGACTTTGAGGACGACCACGGTCT
>JBGPEF010000043.1:0-17212 GCA_041482675.1 Tepidisphaeraceae bacterium
ATCCACAACCCGGCCGATCCTTCCGCGGTATCTCACGTCCTTCGGCCAGGTTTTCGAATCTACAGCACCCCAGAATCTCCTCACTTCCCGCTTCGATGCTCCCGCCCCGGCCGATCTGCTCACCCTCTGGACCGATGGCCAACTCAACATCCGCCGCTGCTCGCCGTCGTCCCTGGCCTTATTGAACAGTTCCATTCTCACTCAGCTCGACGTCCGCCGGCTCATCGAGGCCCGCAACAGCCTCTATTTGAAGAATCCCGCTCCCATCCAGCCTTCCGCCAGCCCCCTGCCCGCCGATCCGGTTCGCCGCCTGCTCAAGGCGGCGCAAATCCCCCCAAACAAGGCCAATTTTCACCTGACGACGACATCCAAGTCTCATTCCCTCTGGATTATCGTTCGCGATCGCCGCCGGCAGTGGTATTCTCTAGGGGTTCTCGACCAGACGGACCAGGACCACCCGCGGTCCTATTCGTTCATCTGGTAGAGTGCCGTGGCACGGATCGGGCTTGGGGGTCAATTAATAGATGACCAGCCGGCGAATCAATCTGTTTCTCTGGACCGGGACCGTCGTCCTTGTGGCGCTGGCCGCGGGCGCTGTCCTATGGGCCCTGCTGAGCCCGGCGACATCTGCGCCGCTGCCCCGGGTGACTCAGACGGCCGCCCCGACTACCAACCCTGTGTCGATGGCAAACGTCCCCGCGCTGGCCGACATGCAGGCCATCCTGGACAAACCACTGCGGCACAACTTCACCGGCGCCGCTGAAACAAGCGCCGCAACCGCCGCGCAGAATTCCGCCGATCCTCCGCTCATTCTCGTCGGCACGATCGGCAATTCCCTGGCCATGCTCAAGACCCGCGATGGGAAAATCGAGCTCAAGGCCGTGGGTGAATCGGTGGCGGGCATGACCATCGTCACCATTTCTGCTTCCAAGGTCGAAGCCCGCTACAACGGCCGGCTCATCTCCCTCGACAAGCAACGACGCGGATGAAGACCATGTCACGACCGACTTTCATCCTCTTCGCGGGCGACGCCAATTGGCTCGCGGGCGCCATCATCGGAGGCGCACCGCGCATCTCTGAAATTGCTCTTCCCGCATCCGCGACGCCTGATCAAATCGCTGTACAGTGCGCCCAATCGCTCAAACAACTCGGCCACGGCGCTTCGCCAATCACGTTGGCCATCCCCTCCAACTGGTGTGTCTGCGCCTCCGTTCGAACCGAAGATCTCCCCAAGGCGGATTACAAATCGCTCGTTTATCGCCTCGAAGAAAAACTTCCCTGGCCGGCCGAAGCAGTTACCGCTGATTTCATCCGCCGCGAAAATAATGCGCTGGGCGTGTGCATCAAAACCGACCGTCTCCGGCCGCTCATCGACGCTCTCGAGTCTCACGGCATTCCCGTCCAAATTATCACGCCTGCCGCGCTGCTCGCGGCCGCCGGTCAGGCAATTTCGGACACTTCACTGCTTATGCTCCGCTCCGCCCACCAGGTGGACATGCTCGTGATGCAGGATGGCAAACCCACCGCCTGGTCAATCGCGACGACGGACGAGTTGGACATCGAACTCCAGCGCAACTTCCTCTCTCTCGACCTTCCACCAGACACGCCGCAGATCAAGGTCAGCGAGCCGGATGCCCTGGCGCTCGCCACAGCCCAATCACTCACCCAATCCGGCCGCGAGCCCTGGATCAATCTCCGCCGCAACGACCTCGCGGCTCCTGACAAGCTGCGGCTCCATCGTCGCGCGTTCAACGCGCTGCTCTCCTCCGCCGCCATTCTGCTCATCACGCTGACGGGTGTCTTCCACTTCCGCTCGCATCAGTATCGGCAACAGGCAATTCAATCCTCCGACCAGCTCTCAGGGGCCTTCTCGAGGCATTTCCCCGCCTGGGAGGTTCCGGCGAATATCAAGGCGGTCATCGAATCGGAGCACCGCCGTCTTATCAGCTCTCCATCCGCTGATCTTCCTGCCGAGGCAACTTCTTCCGCGCTCCCGACCCTCTACTCTCTCCTGGCACATCTTCCGCCGGACACCTCGATCAATGTTCAGCGCCTCACCGCCAACTCCGACTCTCTCGACCTCGAGGCGCAGCTCCGCTCTTACGAAGATGCCGATCTCATCGCCGCCGCCGCGCGAAAGGCGGGCCTGGAAGTTCCGCCCCCCCAGGTCCGCAAGGAGGCGAATAATCTCTGGTCCCTGACCCTGCACGCCACCCGGTCCAAACCCATCGCTGATGCAGGCAAATGACATGAACAATCGCGCCACTCTCATCCTCGTGCTCCTTGTCCTGGCCTCGGCCATCGCAGCCGCGCTCGCTTTTGCTCGCATGCAGCACAATCGCTCGCTGGCCGACAAACAAAATGAAGACCTGGCTTACTCCCTCCGCCTCCTCTCCGATCTGGAGTCGAACAAATCCCCCGCTCGTCTCATCGCCACGCGCCTGGACGGCTCGGACCTCAACCGACGCATCCGCGAGGCCGCGACCGCGGCGGGCATCTCCGATCGCCTCTCCGGCATCGAGCCCAACCGCCCGGTGCGGCTACGCGAAAGTGATTACAATGAACTGATGGTGTTTCTGCGATTTGAAAATGTGAGCCTGCGTCAACTGTCCACCTTCATGCAGCGCCTCAGCTCCATTGATCCCGCCTGCCGCATCAAAACCATCGAGCTTGAGTCTCCCCCCGACGCATCAGACACGACCAATTGGACCAGCGACCTCACCCTCGCCTATCTCACTTACGCCCCCCGTGAACAGAATCAGCGGGAGGCGCCATGAATCGCGCCATCAGAATCATCCTCCTGGTATTGGCCGCTTCGCTTGCGGGATGTCAATCCAAGCCGCGCCCGTCCGTCGATCGTTTCTTCGACAGCGACCTGGCGAAGCGCGAAAACGACCACGCCCTGCGTCTGCTCGATGAGGGCAAACTGGAAGAAGCCGAATCCCACCTCAAGCGCGCCCTCGAGGCCGATGTGATGTACGGCCCAGCGCACAACAACCTCGGCCTGGTGTACTTCCACCAGAGCAAGCTCTATCCGGCCGCCTGGGAGTTTCAAAGCGCCATCAAACTCATGCCCTACCAGCCCGAGCCGCGCAACAATCTGGGCCTGGTCTTCGAAAAGGCCGGCAAAATCTCCAGCGCCGCCGAGGCCTACGAAAAAGCCCGGCAGATGGAGCCCGACAACCCCGAGTATCTGGCCAACCTCGCCCGCGCCAGAATCCGTCGCGGCGACCGCGATCTGGAAACCAAAAAGCTTTTGGAAGAGCTGGTATTAAAGGATTCGCGCCCGCAATGGTCCCAGTGGGCGAGGATCAACCTGCTCCGCATGGGCGATCCGACCAGCCGACCCGCGCCCAGCACGCGTCCGTCCCCATAAACGCTCCCAGGGGGCGTTCGCTCACGCCGGTTATTTTTCCGGATATGCCAGAATCGCCGCGCCCGTCGCGCCATTCCAGACTCTGAGCACGCCGTCCTGGCCGCCCGTAACGACCACTGATGCATCCACTGATGCCGCCGCGCTCAGCACAAAATCAGCGCCGACACTCCAGGCCCTCACATCCGCCCCGTCTGCCTTGACGATCCGCACCCTTCCATCCCCGCAACTGGCGACGATCTGATCGGTATCGCCGATGAATGCAATCGACGTTACTTCCTTCCCCCATCCTTCAATATTTTTCCGCTTGTCTCCGCTGTTCGCATCCCACACCTTGATCACATTGTCCGCCCCGGCCGTCGCGAGCGTCCGTCCATCGCGCTTCCATGCCACGCCCAGCACATGATGCGTATGCCCCTCAAAGGAGCGCACAAGAACATTTTTCTCCAGATCAAACACTCGCGCAAAGCGATCCGCCGCGCCGCTCGCCAGTTTTTTCCCGTCGGCCGAAAATTTCACACTAAAAACGGAGTCGCTGTGGGCGTCATCGAACCGATGCCGCAACTGACCATCCGCGACGCTCCAGATTCGAATGTCACTGCCTCTGGTCGGCACTCCGCCCCCGGCCGCCAGCAATTTTCCATCCGCCGAAAAATCCAGCCCGTTCACGCAATCATTCAGCGCTGGCTGCCCCGCCAGCGGCAGTTTTTTTTCCAAAACCCACTCTGCCCGCGTCATCCACCCCATCACCGACTTCTCCGAATTTGCCACCACCAATGCACCACTGAATGCAAGTGACCCGATCGGCCCACTTGCTCGATATTCCTCCATGGCAATCCCGCTCTCCGCGCTCCACGTCTGCACCAGCTTGTCATCGCCGCCACTGGCCAAAACCAGGCCATCCGCCGAGAACGCGACACTCCTCACCGCCACCGCCGAATCCCCAACCACCTTCTTCGCTGCCGGCGCCGCCACTTCGGATTTCTTCTGCTCCGCTTCCGCCGCCGCCAGCGCCCCTTGCGCCGCCGTCAGCGCGTCCGCGGCTCTCTGCAAGGTTTTCTTCGCCAACTCCACCTCATCCGCCGCCAGCCGCGATGGCTTTTCTGCCGCTTTCGCGGCCGCGTCGGCATCGGTTGCGGCCTTGGCCGCCGCCGCGATTTTGTCCGCGGGTTGCTTCTCCGTTTCCGCCTTGGTCTTTGCTTCCGTGGCCGCCGCCAGCGCCTTTTGCTTCTCGGCCAGCGTCTTGTTCGCCGCCTCCAGCGCGTCGGTCGCCTTTTTCAGTCGATCCGTCTGCGCCTTCTGCTCCTTGTCCGCGGCTGCGACTGCGCCCTTGTGAAACGCAACTTCAGACGCCGCAAACGCCGACTCCCGATCAGCCTTCGCCGCGGCCTCCTTGAGCTGCGCGCTCCCCTTCATTTCAACGACCATCTTCCCCTTCTCATCCCACAGCCGCGCATAATTTCCGCCGGCCGAGGCCACCCGCTTCCCATCGGCGCGAATCGCCACCGCAACGACCGGCGCATCATGCTTCATCTGCGCGACGGCCGCCGCCGACTCGGCATTCCATACCCGCACCGCTCCATCCTCGCACCCGACCGCGATCAAGCCCGCGATGGCATCGAGGCTTTTGATATTCGCCTCCTGAGACGGCAATTCCTTCGCCACCACCAGCTCGTTCTTCCCCGCCTCCGGCATTTTCCAGATCACAACCCGTCTTCCCGCGGCGCTGGCCACCTGCGCGGCATTCACCCACGCTACCGTGCTGACATCCGGCAGGCTGGCGAGGGCAATTTCCTTCCCGCCGGCCAGATCCCATACCCGAATCGTCTTATCGATCCCCGCGGAAACCAGCCGGTTTGACTCCGGGGAGAATTTGACCGCCAACACCGCCCCCACATGCCCCGCCAGGTCCTTTGTCTTCTGTCCACTCCCCGCGTCAACGATTTGTATTACCCCGCCCTCGTTCGCCAGCGCAATCAACTTCGAATCCGCGCTCGTGGCCATCGCGCGAATTGGCTCGGTGGACGCAATCGCATACTTCTGTCCACCCCGCGCCCGCTTCCAGAGCTTCACTTCCCCATAGGCTCCCGACGCCAGCAGGTTCCCATCGGGCGAAACCGCCAACGACCTGATCAGATCACGGTGCGCCAGATTCTTGCCCACTTCCGAAAGAGATGAATCGACCAGCCGCGCTGCGATTTGTTTCGTCGGCACGTGATAGACCAAAAGCTCTCGGCCCCGGCCAAATGCCGCCCACTGTCCATCGCCCGACAGCGCCACGGCATAAATCGGCGCGAAACTCTCCTGGACCTCTCGCCACTTCACCTCCACGGAGCTGCTCACCGATCCCGTCGCCCCCTGGTCGATCCACAACTTGATCAATCCCAGTTGCTGCGGCGTCAGATCAACCGCCGCCACCTTGTTGTCCTTGGGCGGCATGGTCAGCTCGCCCTGATGCGCTGCGGCCGTTACCAGCAGACTCTCCGTCCCTCGCTTGGGAATGATCGCCGGACCCTCATCGCAGCCCTTGAGCATGTCCGCGGGCGTCTCCAGAATCAGCCCGGCTTTGGCCTTGGTCTTGTTATGGCAAGCCATGCAATTGCTGGCCAGAATCGGCAGCACTTCCTTCTCAAAATCCACAGGTGTATTTCGCTGCACGGTGGCGATCGGAATGCCCGCGTGCTGGGTTGTAGGCCGGGTTGCCGGCTGAGTTGTTGCGCCCACTGAGAGAATCGCGAGCGCAACCAAGATCGTAATCTGCTTCAAATGCATCATTGGCAATCACTCTATGGTTTTTTCGCCGGCGCTGCGGGTGCCGCCGGCGCTGCCGCTGGTTGTGTCGCAGGCTGCGTTGCCGGGGGCGCTGGCACGATCCGGAACTGAATCGGCCGCGAATAAAACGTCGCCGTCACATCCTTGGCCACCAGCTCCTTGGCTTTCGCAATCGCCGCCTGCTTGGCCTTCTCCGCTTCAGCCGCTTTTGCCGCCGCATCTGCCGCCGCTTTTTCTGCCGCGGCCGATGCGTCGGATTCCTTCTTTGCCTTCTCCGCCACCGCGGCTGCGACCTTGTCCACGGCCTCCCTGGCCTCGGTCGTGCTCTTCAATTTCGCCGCCGCGTCAGCCATCGTCTTGTCCGCTTCCTCCAGCGCCTTCTTCAGCTCCGCCTTGGCCGGCTCCTTGTCGAACGCCATCTTCGCCGCAGCCTGCTTCTGCTGTGCCGCCGCCAGCGTTGCCTGAGCCGGCCCCACCAGCCCGGCCAGGCCTGCCACCGCATCCGCAAGTTTCTTCGACTCCGCGCCGCTCGCCGCCGCGGCCGCCGCGAGCGGCGCTTTGGCCTCGGTCAATTTCTTCGCTTCCGCCGCCGAATCCACCGCCAATTTCTCCGCCGCGATGCGCGCATCCTCGGCAACCTTGAATGCCTCCGGCTTGCGCTGATATTTTCCCGCCGTCTGCGTCTGCAAATAAAACTGGTAACTCCCCACCGGAATCTTCAATGCCGCCGTATCAATCTCCACCGTCCCTTTGTCCGCCCCCGCGGCGACATCAATTTCCTTCATCGCCGCCAGAAGCGCCGGCCCAACCGCCTTCAATTTCAATGCTGCCTTGAACTCCCCGGGCCGCGCGATCTTCAGCGGAATCGCCAGTTTCGCTCCGACAACACCTTCCCAGACCTTTTCATCTCCCGCCGCGATCGCAACCGGCTCGCTCTCGATGCCGCTCACTCCAATCACAAAATCTCGCGCCATCCTCGAAAATACCGCCTCATTGGCCGGATCGGCGACCGTGCGAACCACGCCGCCACCGCGAGCCTCTCGCACCAGATCTGTCCCGCCAATATTCGCCGTCCCGACGATCGAAATCGCTCCGGCCCAGGCCGCCGCCGTTTCACTCGCAGTCAGGAGGATGACTCCCGCCGTGCTTCCCGCCTCAATCTTCGCCGGCGCGGCCGTCACTCCCGCGGGCAACCCCCGCGCCTCAAGTTTGATCTCTCCATTGAATCCATCCCGCCGATGCGCCAACACCCGAATCGGCGCCGTTCCCCCGCGCCGAATGAGCGTGCTCCAGGCCGGAACTTCCTTGGAATCTTTATTTGCCGGCGGCGGCGCGGCCGACATCGCCACCAGCCGAAAATCCGGCCGCTCCGGCCTCACCGCGATCCTGTAAATCCGTGAAGGATCATCCCCCGATTCATTAAACAAATCCCTCACCATCACGCGATAAATGCCATCTTCCTTGGCACTCAGTTTCCAGATGGGGTCCCGCGTCGATGTCTTAAAATCCACTCCGCCGATGCTGCTATCCACGTCGTACACTTCCTGCAAATCGGTCGGCGTCTCACCCTTGGGCCCCTTCGCCACCGTCTGCACCACCATGAACGGATCGCTCGCCACCCCCAGACGCGATGAGATCACCTCAATCCAGTATGCATCCCCCTTCTTCGCATTGAACGTGAACCAGTCCTGGTCTCCGCGCGGATAAAACTGCCCGGCCACCTCGCACGGCGCACTGAGCGCCTGCGCCTGCCCCGCGGCCCGCCCGGCCACCTCGCCGATCACCGGCCCACTCGCATAAGTGATCAACACCGCATTCGAAACCCCATCTGGACTGGTCAGCCGATACTCAAACCCATCCAGCGCCGATTCCGCCGGCCCAACCAGCGTGCTCGTCGCCAGCCGCTGCGTCGCCACAGAATCGGCCGGAATGTCCATCTGCACCGCCAACTGCTCCAGCGGCTTGCCATCCGCTGCTTTGATATTCGCCGCCGTCCCGCCCGGCAGATTCCGGCCATAGACGACCAGAAGCGATCTGCTTCCCGGCACGCCGCAGGGCGGCATCACAAAATCAATGTGCGGCCCAACGCCGACCGACAGTCGATAAAAGAAATCCGTCCCGCCGCGATAAACCGCATCGTGCAATTTCAAAATGAACGAGCCATCCGCCGCCGTTGTGTGGTCGATCAATCCTCCGCGCCGGCTCCGCTCCTGCTCTTTTCCGGCCGCATCCAGCAGCACCATGACCGGCTCGAGCTTCGAATCAATCTCCCGCGCGCTGCATCGGATCAACACGCGTTGTCCCGCCTTCATGGTGATCTTGAAATGACTCTCCGCGTTCGCCTCCACGACTCCATTCACCACCGTCCCAATGGCCGCTTCGACAGCCGTCGCCGCCGACGAATTTCCCCCCTTCACGACCAACTCCGGCCTGTCGCCCACCACGAATGCCCGTGGATTGGAAACACCAAATCGCCCGACGGTTCGCGCCTCGTAAACTCCCACCGGCACATCTTTGCCAACGGTAATTACAAATCCCGGCACGACCGGGGCACTGATTTTTGCGGTAATCCCCGGATGCGAAAACATCATCCCCGTGGGCTCATCCAAATCAGTTCCCGTCGCGGCTATCTCGACATCGGTTCCCGCCTTCGCCCCCGCGGGAAAAATCGTGTTCACCCGCGCCTGCGGCAACTGCGCGCACACCACCCCCGGCACGACCACCAGACACGTCCATGCCAAAGCAACAAGAGATCTCCGCATCATCAAGCAACCCCAAAAAATCCCACTCCTCGGCGGCCCTTTTTAACCCCTAATGGTTAAACGCAAACTCCTTGGTATTCACCAGTGCCCAGACGATGTCCTCATAAGCCTGCCGCACCGCCACCGGCTCTTCAGGCTTCCCCTCTTTGCCTTTCACTTTCTTCTCAATATGGCCGCTCGCCAGCCCCAGCTCCGTCGCATCCGGCTCGCGCGAAAAAACGGCGTAATAAAGCTCTTTGATCTTGTCCTCGTTCTTCCTCGCTTTGTCCGCCGCCAGCTGCGCTGCCGCGCTCTTTTCGGCCGCCAGCTTGTCGTAAAGCTCCTTCGAATTGATCAGGTGAAGGCTCTGCGCCAACGAAGCATCCTGCGACCTCTCGCATTCGCACGATGTTGAGGCATCGGGACGCCCAAAGACGGTTAAAAAATAAGAAGCGGCGTTAAACGAATTATCCGGCAACTGCACCGCCCTCGTTCCCGTCGGCAATCCATCAAACTTGCTATCCGCCCGAACCACCTGGTTCACCGCGTCCAGCAACACCTCGGCCGTCAGCCGCTTGGGGTAGTAGCGCGAAAAATATTGCTTATCGACGCCGTTATACTGATTGGGAATCGAGCTGAGCTGATAGGCCCGTGACTGCGCAATCGTCCGCACCAGCCCCTTCAGATCAAACCCACTCTCGATGAAATTCTTCGCCAACTGATTCAGCAGCTCCGGATTGGTCGCGGGATTGGTCTCCCTCATATCATCTTCAGGATCGACCAATCCCCGCCCGAAGAAATGTTTCCAATACCGGTTCACCAGCGCCTTGGCGAAAAATGGGTTGTTCTTATCCGCCATCCAATCCGCCAGCGCCATTCTCGGATCCTCATCCGGCGCCAACACCACCGGCGCCGTTCCCAGCCCCGCCGGCTTTACCGCCGCCTTCGTCTTCGGATTGGTCGCGCTCGCCGCGCCGCGCTTGTGGAAGATCACTTCTTCTCCCGGCACCCCGGACGGCTTTCTTCCCACCGTGCTGAAGAACGCGGAATAGCTGTAATAATCCTGCTGGCTCCACCGCTCAAAGGGATGATGATGGCACTGCGCACATTTCAACCGCACGCCCAGGAACAACTGCGCTGAATCCTCCACCTGCGCGGTGGTCGTGTTCACCTGCCGATACCACGCCACCGCCGGATTCTCCGACATATCCCCGCTGGCTGCGATGATCTCGCGCACAAACTGGTCATACGGCTTGTTGGCCATCAGCGAGTCGCGAATCCAGTCATGAAACGCATACGTCCCCATCATCTGTTGGGGCGAAGACCGCTTGTTCCGCAGCAGCGCGCCCCACTTGTTGGCGAAATTGTCCGCGTAGTCGGTGCTGTCGAGCAGCGTCTCGATCCATTTATCGCGCTTGGCCGGGTCCTGATCGGCCAGGAACCGTTTGGTCTCCTCGACCGACGGCAACCTCCCGGCGATATCCACGCAGGAGCGTCTCAAAAACGTCGAATCATCACAAAGCTCCGACGGCGGCATCCCCACTGTCTTGAGCTTTTTGAAAACAATCTCATCCACGAAATTCCGCGCGGGCGGCAGGGTTGCCACCGGCACCCCCAGCGGCAGCGTCGCCTGGAACACCGCCACCTTCGCCTGATACCTGATCATCACCGCCACATCGCCCGGCTGCTGGAACACCTTCACCAGCCCCGACTCCTCCACCTTCGCCAATTCCTTGTCATTGGGCTCATAAAGAGCGCTTCGCGTCACATCCTCTTTCGATCCATCGCTGTAGGTCGCGTTGACGACGAGCTGTTGCTCTCCCCCCAGCGGCATCGTCTTTTCTTTCGGGGATACCTCAATGCTCACCACGAACGGATCATTGGCATGCCCATACGGTGCGCCCGAGCTGATCCACCTCACGAGCAGGTCATAGTCCCGCGATCCTTTTTCGAGCCGCTTGCCTCCTCCATGCGGCAATTCCCCAGTCGCCTTCAGGAGCAGCAAACTTCTTTCGGGAGCGGCCGGGAAAATTCTTCTCCCCCGCGCCTCTTTAATCAGGTGCTCGTAATCTTCCGTCGGCTCAAATCCCAAGAGCGAAAGCTTAAACCCATTCTGCCCGCTCGATTTCCCATGACATCCCCCCGCATTGCATCCCGCCTTGGTAAAAATCGGCACGATCTGATTGGCAAAATTGATCGGCCGCGTCGTCGGCGACGTCTCGGCCGCGCGCGCAATCGCCGCGCACGCAAAAACAAACACACTTGCAAGTAAAAAACATCTCATCCGATTAATTCTCGCATCGGCAAATGCCCATCCACCAGGTAGTGCGGCCGTCCCGTCTGGTCCGTCACCGTCGTTCGGTTCGCATCAATCCCCAGGTTGTGATACAGCGTCGCAAACACCTCCCCAAACGTCACCGGCCTCTCCGCCGGCTCACCCCCCAGCCGATCCGTCTTGCCAATGACCTGCCCCGTCCTCATCCCGCCGCCGGCGACCAGGCCACACGACACTCTCGGCCAGTGATCCCGTCCGCCATCCTTGTTGATCGTCGGGCTTCGCCCAAACTCGCCCCACGCCACCACGCTCACGTCCTTATCCAGTCCCCGGCTGTGCAAATCCTCGATCAGCGCTGCCAGCGCCCGATCGAATATGGGCATATCCTCTTTGGCCGTCCTGAAGTTGTTCGAGTGATAATCCCAGAACCCAAACGCTACGGTCACAACCCGTACTCCCGCCTCCACCAACCTCCTCGCCAGAACAAACTGCTCCGGCATCCGCGGTGCCGCATCCCCGCGCGGCCTGGGATCTCCCTTGCCATATCTATCCACGACGTTTTTGTCTTCTCGCGACAAATCCAGTGCCTCGACCAGCCGGTTGGACGTGAGCATCCCAAACGCCTGCTCATTAAACGCATCCAGCCCGCTCATCACCCCGCTGGCATCCACGTTCCTTCTGAACGTGTCAAATCCCGCCAGAAGCGCCTTGCGGTCCGCCAGCCGATCCAGCGTCACTCCATTGAGCACCATGTCCCCTTTGGCCTCGCCTCCTGGCTTAAAGGACCGATGGGCAATGCCCAGGAACCCGGCCGACGAGTCGTTATACGGCCGATGCTGCATCCTCGGTTCCAGCCCCACAAACGCCGGCGTGGCCGGATGTGTCGGCCCCAAAACCTTCGACACGATTGAGCCAAACTCCGGCCATCCCCCCGGCGGCTGATTGCGCTTCGATCTTCCCGTCAGACACGCGAAATCCGAATGATCATCCACGGCATCCGCGACGGTGCGGATGATCGCATATTTGTCGGCGATCTTTGCCAGCATCGGCAGATGCTCGCAAATCTGAATCCCCGCCACATTCGTATTGATCGGCCGAAATTCACCGCGAATTTCCGACGGCGCATCGGTCTTGATGTCATACATATCCTGATGCGGCGGGCCCCCCGGCAGATAGACCATGATCACAGACTTCTGCGACTTGCGAATTCCCTGCTGCGCCTCCGCGCGAAGCAATTGCGGCAGCGCCAGCCCGCCCAATCCGAGCGCGCCGATCTTCAGGAAGTTTCTGCGCGAAACTCCATCGCAAAACTTTCCATCAGATTGGCCGTAAATCGTCAGCATCGTTCTTCCAGAAATCTCGTAATGACCTCTCGTAGGGTGTGCTTCAGCACACCGTCTGCTTGGTGTGCTGAAGCACACCCTACATGGAACTCAAACCAGTTCCTTCATGGGCAAATGCCCATCCACCAGATACTGCGGCCGGCCGCTCAAATCGGCGACCGTTGTCTTGTTGGGATCGATTCCCAGGTTGTGATAAAGCGTCGCAAACACTTCCCCGAACTGGACCGGCCTCTCCGTCGCCTCCCCACCCAGGCGATCGGTCTTACCAATCACCTGTCCCAGCTTCATCCCGCCTCCCGCAAGCAGGGCGCAGGACACTCGCGGCCAGTGATCTCTTCCGGCATCCTTGTTGATCGTCGGCGTACGCCCAAACTCTCCCCACACCACTACAGAAACATCCTTATCCAACCCCCGCTGATAAATATCATCGATCAACGCGGACAACCCCTGATCCAGAAGCGGCAGGTCCTGTCTCAACGCACCAAAGTTGTCCCCATGATGATCCCACCGGCTGAACGCCAGCGTCACACACCTCGCCCCGGCTTCCACGAGGCGTCGTGCAATCAGGAAATGCTCCATCAACTTCGGCCCGCCGTCATCGCGGTTCTTTGGATCACCTTTGCCGTATCGCTCCACGACCTTCTGATCCTCATTCTTCAAATCCAGCGCCTCGAGCAGTTTCGAGCTGGTCAGCATTCCAAACGCCTGCTGGTTGAAGCAGTCAACACCTTCCATCAGGCCGCTGCCATCGATATCGCGCCGGAGCTTGTCAAAACCGGTCAGGAGCGCTCTGCGATCCGCCAGGCGGTCGAGAGTCACCCCGTTGAGCACCATGTCCTGCTTGCCGGCCCCGTCCGGCTTGAATGGGGCATGCGATACACCGAGGAATCCCGCCCCGCCCGCATCCGCCCATGGCATGTGCCCCATCTTCGGCGACAGACCAATAAACGGCGGAATCGACTTGTTCACCGGCCCCTGCACCTTGGACAGTACTGCCCCAAGCGAAGGCCAGCCCCCCGGCGGCATGTTCTGATGCGTCCGCCCCGTTAGACACTGCACTGCATAATGGT
Organism: Tepidisphaeraceae bacterium; assembly: GCA_041482675.1. Classification (GTDB taxonomy): domain Bacteria; phylum Planctomycetota; class Phycisphaerae; order Tepidisphaerales; family Tepidisphaeraceae; genus JBGPEF01. The sequence goes on from JBGPEF010000043.1 coordinate 13,575, forward strand.
CGCCATTGGCCCCGACGATCGACCGGATGATTGCCATCTTGTCCATCAGCCGGGCGACCTTGGGGAGATGCTCGCAAATCTGAATCCCTGAAACGTTTGTCTCGATGGGTTTGAATTCGCCCCGAACTTCGGACGGCGCATCCATTTTCAGGTCAAACATATCCTGGTGCGATGGCCCGCCGGGCAGGAAGATCATGATGACGGCCTTATGGCCCACCTTCACGCCGGCCGATGCCTCTGCGCGCAGAATCTGCGGCAGTGTCAGGCCGCCCAGACCCAATGCTCCAATTTTCAAAAACGATCGCCGGGACACCCCATCACAAAACCCCGATGACGCCGGCTTTGGTCCGTAGATGGTTAACATGGACTCCTTCCGTATCTCTCTGCGACCCGCTCACAACCCATTGTACCACAACCTATTACCATATCATCGGCCACGAGCGCAGCCTCTCTCTGCTCTTTCTACAGCCCAGATGTAAATTAGTTGTTGTATCCCCCGGACCGGGGGAAAGATCGAAGCCCCGGATGGACATCCGGGGTTCCTACTTCGGCTTCCTGCTCTTGATCCATTCCCGAAGCATCTCCACCGCCTTCTCGTCCACCGCCGAGCTGGCAAGCGGCGGCATCTGGCCAGCTTCCCTCATGCTCACCCTTCGAAGCAGAACCGACTTCTCCGGCTCCCCACTCGCCACCAGCTTCGCGCCTTCGATCCCAAACGTGTGATGTTGCGGCCGCTCGTCGAACAGGGACATCTTTGATTCTGGCACTGAATAGCTCAGGTCAATCTTCGCGTTCCCCCCTCCCGCCTCGACATGACAGATCGCGCAGTTCGAATGCAGATACGCCCTCGCCCGTTTATTCAAGTCGGCGGATGGGTCATACGGATCGGCCATCTTGGTCAGACTCTCCGGCCGCTTATTCAATAGAGTTGACTCCACCACCCCCCTCTGTTCCGCCAGAGCGCAAACCGAATCGGCATACTCCCCCGCCTTATCCTCCTTCATCCCCTTCTTTAGCGCATCCTTCTTCGTGGCCTCCTTCACCGGCCCTATCCAATCCACCTTGAATATCCCCAGTTCTTCCAGCCGGTGAAGCTGATCCCCTTGATTCATCTGCAATTCGCTCAATCCCAGCACAAAATTCGCCGCCCGCGAATGACACACCAGGCACTCCGCCCGGCTTGGATAATGCCAGGTCTGCTTTTTCCCATCCACCAGATACTCCCGATCCATCCCGCCGCTTTCGACGAGCATGGCATCCTGCTGCCCTTCATCCCAAACGTAAGTGTAGCCGTGCCAGTCATTCTGCTGTTTGGCCAGCAATCGCGTCTCAATTCGCCTCTCGCCAAGGGAGAAAGTCTTCACCAACACTGCTCCATTGGGAAAGTTCCACCCGTTGCTCGACGTGTAGTCGATTCGTTCGCTCCCCGGCAGAGCAATGAACCTTTCCTTGCCCGCCCCATCCGACCACAGCGGCGCGTTGACTGAATACGGAACCAGTCCGGGATGAGGCTTGTTATCCCGGGTCGAAACGAACAAGCCCGTCTCACTCAGCCTGGTGGGAAACGGAATCCGCTCCGCCTTGGGCGCTCGCTCCAGCGTATAAATCCCCGTCCCCTGATCCGCGATCAACAACTCGCCATCCTGATCCTCGCAGAAGTGCAAAATCTGCAACGTCGTATCCACCAGCTCCTTATCCCACAGGATCTTTTTCCCATCGTGCTTCGCCGCCCAAATTCTGCCGGTGGAAAAATCGCCGTAGATGTAGGCTCCCTGCAATTCCGGAAATTTCTTGCCGTAGTAGACGATCCCGCCCGTCAGAGATCGAAACTCCGAATGATGATGTTCGAGCACCGGCTTGGTAATCGGCGTCGGCCCCTGCTTGCGGTTCGGCTGAAATTCGTGACTCCCCTCATACAAACTCCACCCATAGTTCTCCCCGCGCTGCACCAGCAGCACGTATTCCCACAAATCCTGCCCGTTTACGCCGACAAAGCACTGGCCGGTCTTCCTGTCAAAGGCCATCCGCCACGGATTGCGAAATCCATAAGCCCAAATCTCCGGCCGCGCTCCCGGCACATCCAAAAACGGATTGTCCTTCGGCACCGAATAGTTCTTCCCCGCTTCCGGATGATCTACATCAATTCGAATCATCGCCGATGTGAGATACCGCAGATCCTGCCCGCGCAGATTCACATCCGAATCGCTGGTCCCATCCCCGGCCGGAATGTAGAGCATCCCATCCGCCCCAAACCCAAGCTCACCCCCATTGTGCCCATCCGACTCCCACTCAATCACCACCTGCTGCGACGTCGGGTCGATGCGGTAGGGGGCCTCCCTCGACATCGTGTACCGAAACACCTTGTTCATCTTCTTACCACCTCCGCTGAGCGGCCCATTCGCGATTAGATAGACAAAACCATTCTTCTCAAACTGCGGATGAAACGTCAGTCCGTACACAAGGTAATCCAGGTCCAGCAGAATCTCCTTGTCGCTCACATTCGGCTCATTCCTGATCCGGATAATCTTCCCCGGCCCCGCCCAATTGCCCAGGTGCTGCGTCACGATCAGATTTCTGGTCCCCGGCTCCACAGCCACATGAATCGGCTGAAAAATCTTCAGCTTCTCAAACCGCTGCTTCACCGCATACGCCGCCGGCGGCTCGGGCGTCCCCTGCAAATGCTCGTTTTGCCAAACCACCCGCTGAATCTTCCCATCCCCCGGCCCCACAAACTTCAACAGCGCATAATCCTCAAACTTATGAAACTTCGACTCCGAGAGAGGCGCACTGCTGCTTAATTCCGGTTTCCCCTCATTTCTATTGTTGTCATAGTCATAGCGACAGGCCGCGTACTTCCAAATCTCTCCCACCCCCGGCCTGCCTCCCGCCGGCGCAAAATTCTTCCACGGAATCCTCCCTTCGACGCTCCATCCCTCATCCCGATCATCCCGCTTATTGAGCGTCCCCCGCAGCTTCACCGCCGTCTTCAGCTCGAAAGGATACTTCTCATTCAACTGCCCGAAGCCATTCGACTCGCGCTTTACAAAAAACTGATCCAGCGTCGCGTTGGCCGCATTCACCTCAAATTCAAAATACCCCGGCTTGTCCTCCACCGGTTTGAAGAACAACTCAAAGACATCGTTATCCCAGATGCGACCGTTGTGCTTCGTCACATCCGCAAACAGGTCCCCATCCTCCATCTCGGCGAAAAAGTAGAGATACTCCCGATCCCAAAGCAACCGCGCCTTGGTTCCCCGCAGCGGCTTGCGCTCTCCCTCCTTCTTCCACCCCATCTGAAAATTCTCAATCACCTGCGCCCTGGCCCACGCCCCCTCAACCGAAACGCCATCAATCGTAATCTTCTCCTCCGTCCAGCGGCACTCCACCGGCTCACCCGCCAGCGCGCGGCAGCAAGCGAGCGCAGCAATCACCGCAACCAGAATTGTTTCGCGAATCCAGCCCATGGCAGATCTGCAATATACCGCTCCGCCCGGCAATTTCAGCATTCACTGCGCTTTTAGCAGCAAAATCGCTTCAACTTCGACACTGGAACCGAGCGGCAGTTGCCCCATCCCCACCGCCGACCGCGCATGCAGCCCCATTTCCTTCCCAAACACATCCACGAACAACTGCGAGGC
>JBGPEF010000044.1:0-17032 GCA_041482675.1 Tepidisphaeraceae bacterium
AGCATCGCACCCTAGCAAGGAGGTGGGAGAATGCGTCGTTCGGGACTGAAGCGTCGCCGCCCCTGCGCGGGGTCAACGCTTCAGTCCCGTATTGCCCGAAGAGTCCCGCATCCCCATGAAGACTGGTTCTTGACGTGGTTAGAACAGGGGAGGGACTTCGGAACTGTAACTGATTACCGTCACGATAATCACATCCGGATCGAACGGTTCTTACGCCCCTACGGGGCTGTTTTTTGCCGACTCACGGACCCCGGGCTCGCGCCCGGGGCTATCATCTTACGCACCGTCCGGGGCTGAAATCAGGAGGCGTGGAGGGTAAACAGTCAGTCTGAATTAGTCCCTTGACATATACCTAACATTGCCATTATATTACCTACAATATTCGGCGGCTGAAGCCGCCGGAATACGGGTAAAGGATGGCGGACAAGAATGTCCGCCCCACTAAAAGAGGGGGTTGCGATGGGGGAAGAACGGGAACGGGCGATTCGCGAGGCGTGGCTGAGGGTGCGGGGGTGTGGAGCGTATGGGCGTTTGGGTGTGTGGGCATGATTTAGAAAAAAGGGGGGTTTTATGTTGGGGGAAGAGCTGGAACGTTTCATTCGTGATGCGTGGCTGAGGGTGCGGGGGAGCATTCTTTCTGATCCGCAGGAGCTGCGGCGGCGGCTGGCGCGGCGGCGGCTGAAGGGCCTGACGCGGCCGCCGCGGGCGTGGTGTATTGCGCTGCGGGCGTCGGATACGCGGATCAATCTGGCCAATGCGATTATCACGCCATCTCATGCGCTGGAGCTGGATCATCCGCTGCATCCTTATGAGCAGATCGAGCACGAGGTGATGCTGGTTGCGCGGACGCTGCGGAGGTTGTGCCGGCCGGTGAGGATTGCGGCACCGGGGCAGGATGCGGAGGAGGTGGCCAAGATGCTGGGGGTGACGCCGGGGAGTTTGTGGTATGCGCGGTCGCGCGGGGTGTTCCAGGAAACTTATTACCCGCGTCTGGGAGGGAAGCGGGGGAAGCCGGTGCCGGTGCTTTACAGCAGAGAGCCTTTAGACCCGAGCTATGCGAGCTTTTACGCCCGGCCGGACCCGCTGTGGGGGTCGATGTGGGAAATGTTGCCCGATCTGGTTCCGGATGACTTTGAGCAAACGGTGATTCGGCGGCCGTATTTCCGGCGCTTTCCAATTCGTAAGACGTGTGCGGGCAGTGGCAGGCGGAAGTTGCACGACGTGCCTGCTGATCACCATTACAAGGAAGAATCCAAATTGATCGGCTACCGCTGGCTTTGTCCGGCCTGCAAGAAAGAGGTGCGCACGATTTACTATCCGGTTGCGGTGCGCACGCTGTTTGATAGCGACTTCATCGATCCGGTTATTCAGCTCAAGTTGAGCGATGCGGACCTGATGGAGCCTCCGCCGGCCACGTTCGCCTGCCTCGGATGCCATGGCATCAAATATTTCTCTTCGATCGTACCCGACTCCTGGAACCGCCTTATTGCGTATCTGACGGGAGGCTTGCTTTATGGCGAGGAGGTGGCGAAGCCGGCATCTTTTCGGCCTGAGCGGAAACGGGCGCGGACGCGGCAGCTCAATCGTGAGGCTCCGGTGCAGCGGCGGGTGCTGACGCGGCTGAAGAACGGTTGGTCGAGCTTTCAGATTGCGCGCGATCTGGGGCTGACGATCAGCGGCGTGAATGCCCATGTCCGCCGCATCTGCAAGGAGGAGGATGTATCTGACAGGCATGCGCTGGCCGAGAAGCTGAAGTTTGCGGTGTCGCCGCCGCTGAATCATGTGGAGCGGGCGGCGGTGCGGCGGTTTGTGGTGAAGGAAATGTTGCTGAGGAATTGCTCGTGTCGGGAGATGAGGGAGAAGCTGAGCGTGGATCAGGGAGTGCTTGAGAAGGATATCACCGCGATTTATCGGCTTTATGAGGTGAAGGGTTTGGGGTTACAGGCGCGGCGGGCGCTGGCGGAGAAGTTGGGGGTGCCGTTTGTGACGAAGGGGGATGAGATTCGGAAGAAGGTGGCGGAGCTGCGGGAGAAGGGGTTGAAGTGGAGGGAGGTTGCGAGGGAGATGGGTGTGTCGGAAACGAGGGTGGCGAGTTATAGGCAGGGGTTGAGGAGCGCGGAGAGGGAGGCGTCCTTGGCCCAAAAGTTGGTGGAGACAGGCGATTCCAGAGCGTGTTGAGCAACAAGCGGAAGCAGTTGTGTCCTATACTCTGGCATGCGCCAGAAGCTTGATCTGCCAATTAAGGGAATTTGGTGGCTTCCAGAAGATCCGACCAACCGTGTCGCTGGAGAGCTCAGCTTGGATGACAATGGGCAGCTCGTCGCCGAACTGATGGGGCGGTTGGGTGTCCAAATAGATGATGCTTTCCGCTCGGCGGTGCGAGACGTGCCTGTTGTCTTCGGAACCTCGTTAGATGGGGATCACCTCACGCTGTACGCTGCCCGCATATACCTTATGAGTTGGACGTCTGAGAACACGGCTCGCACACGCATTACCTGCCGCTTCGGAGTTTTGGGAGACCACGTCAGTCCGCCTCTTAATTTACGAACAATGGCTTTCAGCTTTCCGCAGTTGCAGAGATGGTACGGGAAAACGGGACTTGAGAATTCAGCAGCTTGGCCTCTAGTGCCGGTCAGGGAGGGGTTTGTTAAATACAAGCTTCTCGACCGGGACACTATTTACGAGAAAGATGGCAAGACCATCACGATTGGGCTGTCGGTGGAAATGCTGCGGAACGACGATTCTGGGGGTCTCGGGTTCACCGGGTACCGGGAGCATTGCAACATTGAGGTGTTTTGCTCGAAGTTAACACCCATTGACCAGGTATTCCAAACGATTCGCGCATTGAGGAATCTACTGACACTGCTAACAGGTCGCATCGTCTCCTTCGACCGAACCGTCATCGAAGGAGGAATCCAAGGATTCCGACATGAGTTGCTTGGCATTCCAGAGCAGTCGCGAAAAAAAAGCGCAAGAAACATAAGCGACAATTTTTTGATTGCGTTCTCGGAGCTGGAGCGCTCAGTAACTACTGTTCTGGAGAATTGGTTCCAAAAATATTCAGAGCTTGAGCCAATCTGCAATTTACACTTCGGCGCGCTCTACAATCCAAGGCTTTACATTGAGAATAAGTTCTTGAATGTTGCGCAGGCGGTTGAAGCATACCACCGACGGTTTGTGAATAACTTGGAATTGCCGCAAGATAAGCACGAAGAAAGAGTGAAAACCATCATCGGGTCATGCCCCCAGGCGTATCAGCCGTGGTTGAAGGAAAAGTTGGCATTCAGTAATGAGCCAACATTGAAACAGCGACTGAAAGAACTTCTTGGAAAGCATCCCGTGGTTACCCAAGCGTTCATTGGTGATGAGGATGCATTCATTAAGAAGGTCAAGAACACTCGCAACTACCTGACACATTTTAACGACAGCCTCAGAAAGAAATGTGCCACCGGGACAGAGCTCTCTTCGCTCGCACAACAACTGCGGATTCTTTTGGAGGCATGTTTGCTGAAGGAATTGGGTGTTCCGGCGGAGGACGTAGCAAACGTTTTGATTCGGCATTACCCAAGCAGGCATTTGCAGACAAAAGCCGAATAGCAGGGATCGCCGGGTGTGCGCCCGGGGCTACTGTCTGTCGCCCCGTCCGGGGCTATGTGTCCGGCACGGCCGGACCTACCAGCGTAAGGCAGAGCCCGAATGACCAATTCAGCATTCGCCATTCGGGTTTCGGCATTGATTCGGGATTCGGACTTCGGGATTCGGATTTCGGTATTGCCAACGGGCAATATGCCCGTCGGACGCTGGCAGAATCACGGGCAAGATGCCCGTGCTACGCCGCCACCGGCTCCAACAACCTGCTCCACCTTCTCTCCTTCCGCCCCTTCCACCCCCCCTTGTGATACGCATACCCGCAAATCAACGGCACCGCGATCGTCGCCTCGCTATAAACCATCTGCTCAAAAACCGTATCCACTTTCCCCCAGCTCGAAGCCTCCTTCAGCGTCGACCCCGACAGCGCCCCATCCCTCACATCCGCCACCGTGATCTGAATCGCATACTTGTGCATCGGCGCTTCATTCCCCAATATCTCGGCCGCCACCACGATATCCTGCGCGAAATTCTTCGGCACCCCGCCCCCAATCATGAACAATCCCGTCTCCGCCGTCTTGATCTTGAGCTGCGTCAACTCATAAAAGTCCTTCGCGCTATCAAGCGAAACCTTCGGCTGATCCCCCCGTGCATGCTGATGCGCTACCAATCCAAACCCCGCCGAGCAATCGCTAAACGCCGGACAGAAAATCGGCACATCCTGCTTATACGCCTCCAGCACGATGCTCTCGGAATTCTTCCCATGCTTCTGCAAATACGCCCCCATCTCCCGAATGAATTCCCGCGAAGAATACGGCCGCGGCTCCAGCTCATCGGCGATCTTCTGCGTCGTCTCATCGCAAAGCCGCAGCTCCTGCTCATCGATCAGCGTGTCGTAGATGCGGTCGATCATCAGGTCGCGCAGCTCCCCATCAAAATTCCCGCTCTTCAGCCGTTCCTCGGCCATGTAATGCTTGAATCCCAGCCCCTCAAAGAAATCCTGGTCCACAATATTCGCCCCCGTGCTCACGATCGCATCCACCATGCGATTGCGCACCATGTCCACAAACACCTTCTTCAACCCGGCCGAAATCAGCGATCCCGCCAGGCACAAAATGATCCCGCAATCCTTGTCCTTGAGCATCCGATCATAAATATCCGCCGCCCGCCCCAGGTCGCGCGAGCTGAACGCCATCTGCTGCATCGCCTCGACCACCGGCACGACGTTGTGCTTGGTGATGTCGATGTGCTGGATCGTGTTCTTCAAATAATCCTTGCGGTCTGCCATGATTAACCTCCGTTTTCCTTTCTGATTTCCGAATTCTGTCTTCTCTTCAAATCTGCGTTCATCTGCGTCAATCTGCGGCTCTTGATTTCGCCTTAAATACAAAAGCCACCTCACGCCCGCTACGGAATGCTCATCTTTCTGCTGAGCACCCGCCATTGCCGGACGAGGTGGCTTTCAAGTCTCCTATTTTGATCAGTACAACGATCCCGTCAAGCAAGAGTTCGCTCCGCGACCGAAAATTTTTCGTGCCAGGCTCGCCCCTTCGCGGTTCAGCGACTTCTAGCACAGACTACGCCATCCGCGTGCTTGGCCAATATGTCCAGCACATCACTGGGAGATCGCGATACATCCCAGCACCACCGCCCAAACCGCCCATCGGCGTTGACTGCCTTTACCCACTCGTCCAGCGCGTCCCTTTTTGCTTTGTCGCGCGGCTTATCCTGCCCCTTCACCTCCAGCACCAGAACTCGCCCATTACGCAATCGGATGAGAAAATCCGGTCGATATTTCGCCACGCCGCCCGCGAAAATGTAACGAATCTCGAATCCCAGATGATCGTTCTTCACCCACGCCCCAACCCTCTCCGCCGTATCCCGATGATCCAGCCAATGCGCCTCCGCCGCCTCCCACGCCCCATCATAAACGCAATGACTGATATGCGATCGCTTCGTCGGCTCGCACGGCCGCGACGTGTACCAAGTCGCCATATCCCCCGTCGCCCGAATCGGCCGATTCTCATCCAGCACAAGCTGCCGCGATTCCGTGTTGCTCTCTCGCACCGCTGACTTAACGTGCTGCACGATCCGCGACATACTCAGCGCCAACAACACCCGACGATGAAGATCGCTCTGCGCAAACAGATTGGGCGTGATCGACAACCGCTGCGACCGCAGAAATTGCTCAACGAGTGATATCAACTGCCCCAGCAAAAAGTCTTTCGACCCCCGCCACGCCGTCGTCTCTTCCTCAAACAGCTTTCTCGCCGCCTCGAAAACCAGCTTCTGAAATCGAAATTTCTCCGCCAAATCCCGCAAGCTGATCTCCGTCACCTTCGTCACATCCGCCTTGCCGTTAACGGTCGGCGCTAATTCCGCAATCTGCGCTATATTCGCCGCATCAATCTCCAGAACCGGCACGCCTTCCCATTCCACCTTCAACTTTGGCGCCAGCACGTGCTCAATCCGTATCACCTGCGGCCAGGAAATCTGATACTTCTCCGTCCGATCGCGCACCACCTCCACGGGAATCATCGGCGGCGGCGGTGGCGGCGGCGGCCCCACCTCCTCATGTGGCATGAACGTAAACGGAACCCCAAAGACGTTCACGTACTCCGGCTTGAACATGAACCGCAATTCCAGCGTTTCCCCTTTAGCTACACCCTCATCAGCCACGCCGGCCCTATCAATGTCGTAGCTCGTCCTCCGCAATCCCCGCCCCACGACCTGCTCGCAAAGCAATTGGCTCGTAAACGCCCGCAACCCCATGATGTGCGTCACCGTTTTCGCATCCCAACCCTCCGAGAGCATCGCCACCGAAATCACGTGCTGAATGTGTGCCCCCGGCTCCCCCGCCTTCCCCACCGTATCCACCATCCGCCTCATTCGCTCCGCCTGCTGCGCCTTCGTCAGCTTCTTCTCCGGCCCGCCTTCCTCCTCCTCTCCTTCGCCGCCGTTTTCTCCCTTTTCTCCCAGAGAAATCGCCTCCTCCTGCGCCTCCGCCTTCCCCAGCGCCTCCGAATCAATCTGTAGCGTACGCTCCGGCTTGCACAATTCCGGCAGCAGAATATCTCCATGATCGATTGCGTGCTTGACGCGCGCTGCCGTCTCAATCCGGTTCACCACCGAAATCATCACCGGCGGCACCTTCACTGGTGGAACATTATTTTCCCACCGCTTCTTCGTCTCCAGCCAATCCGTCCCCAGCAGGTAATATGCATTCAATACAAGCGATGGCAGCGACTCCTGCGGCTGTGCATCTCGATTCAGGTCGTCTCGAATCCGATTTCCATGCTCATCGCTCGCCGCGTAAATGTGATACAGCTTCGGCTTGAACGTCCGCGCATCCGGAAGCGCATCATCCCGCACCACCACCCTCGGCGTCTTCACCAATCCCGATTCAATCGCATCAGTGAGCCCAAAATCGCTCACAATCCACCCATACAGCGCCTCCTCCGTGCTCTTCTTCCCGGATGGCACAAACGGCGTCGCCGAAAGATCAAAACACGTCAAAATTCCCCGCGCGCGATGAATTCTGTCCAAACCACCCACCCATTTCGTCGCCTCTTCCTTTTCCTCGCGCGAAATGCCCTTGATCGTCACTCCGGCCGGAATCCGCCACGCGTGATGGGCCTCATCGTTGATCACCACAACGTTCCTGGCCTTCGACATCTCCTCCAGCACCTCGCGCAGCCAGGCCTCATCGCTTTTCGCGCCCCTTTTGTCCACTCCCTTCTTCTTCGCGATCTTTTCCGCGCTGTCCCACCCCAGTTTGTGCCAATTGATGATCCGAATTCGCCCCTGCGCCCTCAGCGTCTGCATCAAACTGTCGGGAACGATCTTGAACAGCTCGTAAAAGTTGTCTTTCCCCTCCGCTTTGAGCACTTCAAGACGCTTCCGCACCGTCAAACCCGGCGCAATCACCAGAACGCTTTTGCTGAATCGTGAATCCTGCGCATTAGCGGCCTTATTCAGCACCTGCCACGCAATCAACATCGCCATGACGACCGTTTTCCCCGATCCCGTCGCCATCTTGCTGCACAAGCGCACGAATGGCCCCCCATCTCCGTCAATCTCAATCCCCACGCGCTGCGCCGCCGGCCCCTCAGTCAGCCAGATCAGCGTTTCAATCGCCTCCAACTGGCAAAAGAAAAACCGCTTGCTCGGCTCGCGCTGCTCGATGTCACGCCAATGCTCCAGAAGTGTGCGCGTTGTGCCACTGATCCCCGGACACCCCGCCTCCCGCCACGCATCCACTCGCGGCCGAATCTGATTCACCAACTTGATTTCAACTGGAATCCCCGGATCATCCGTACCATGATACCCCGGCGTCGCCATCGTATATCCCGCCGGCCGCCGCCCTTCCTCCAGGTCAAACGACTGCCGCGTCCGGTCATACTTCCAATACCGCCGCGGCATCACGTACGGATTGTTGATGATGAGGTGAGTCGGCTTCTTCATGCCTCCCCCTCGCCGATCTTCTTTCGCTTCTTCGATTCGAGCTTCTTGATGCTCTCGGCGGCGGGCAGGTGCTCCGGCATCGTCCCGCCCAGCTCATGAATCGTCTGGCGCACTTTCTTCCCCACCTCGAAATGCGTCTGGTTGGCGCGGGCCTTCCCCTTCACCTGGTCCCGGCGCAGCTTCTCCTCCGCCTGCGTCGCGCGGAAAAGGTTGGCGGCCAACTCCGTGCTCCCCATGTGGTCGAGGATCTGCTGACTCTTCTTCAACCCCTTCTGGCGGTGGATGTCCTGCGCCGTCAAGCCCCCGTAGAGACCCTGGTATCCGTGGTTCTGGAAGATCGCGTAATCCCGCGGTTCAACGACGCCGCAGTCCCTGGCCGCCTCCGCGAGCTGAGTATTGTGTTTCTTCAGCTCGTTGCGAAGCAGCAGGCGGCGCTCGGCCTCCAACTGCTGGTCGCTCAGCTCCTGTCGCCGGGTCTGCACCGCAAAGTAGGTCTGGCCCAGCGCCACAATTTCTTTGCCCGGATCCGCGTTTTGAATCGCCAGGTAGCAGGCGTAGCGCGACATCAACGTCGTTCTCACGTTCCGCTTGGCCCCGCTTCCGATATCCACCATTTCGGTGATATCAACGAAATGGTCGTCCACCCGCTGCCCGCTGTTGAAACAGGCAAGCCGGGCCTTGTCGATCACCTGCTCGAAGTTGCGGTAGTCGGCGTAACCCAGCACCTTGGCAAAGTCTCGGCTTGACCAATGCTCGTTGCCCGCCGCGTTGACCCGGCGAATCTGCTCGAACGGCGATGTCGTCTCCTCACCCACGCGGCACCTCCACAATCCGCAAACTCTCAATCCCCCGATCATCCACAATCTTCACCGCCGCCCGCCCATACTTCCCCTTCTCAAACGGCAGCGACACCGTCCCCCGATATTGCTCAATCAATTCCTGATCGATCTCCGCCTTCAGATTCTTCGCCAGCCGCGCCCACCCATCCTTCGGCCCGGCCATCGGGAAAAATACCTGCCGCGGATACACGCTCCGCCCGTCATAATCCGTATCCAGCATCCACATCGCGATATTGGCCTTCCCCCCCGACTCCACGTTCCCGCTCTTGGGGTTGTAGTAGTCAAAGCCGTGGATTTCGACCACAAACTTCTCCGCTCCTCCTGCTTTCCCCTCGCCCCCGTACTCGGGGGAGAGGGCAGGGTGAGGGGGCGTCTTCTGTCTTCTGTCTTCTGACTTCTTCTCCACTTTCCTCAACTCAATATCCGGCTGCCCAATCAACCAGAAACTCTCATTGCTCGACCGATTCTTCTTCAAATCCTCCGTCACCAAATCCCCGTTCATCTGCGCCTTCAGCATCGTTACCCCCGGCCATCTCGTCTCATCGATGTCCTTCGCCGCCTCCGGATCAAACTGAAGCGATGCGAAAATCACCAGCGCCGGCCGCGGCACCAGCGTCTGCGCCTCCTCCAGCGCGCTCGCCACCTGCCTCTGCTCCAATGGCGCATGCTCCGGCCCAAACGAAATCACCGCCCGCCGCGGCCTCTCCTCCTTCGTCTCCGCATCCGCGCTCAACCACCGCGTCCCCGGCAGCGGATCAACCCGCACAAACTCAATCTTTGCCCCACCCTTCGCCCGAATCCCAGTCTTCAGCAGTTCCGCCCGCCACTCCGATTGCCGCAGCGTCTGCCCCTCCCGTGCAATCGACGCATCCGGCGCCACTCCCTCTCCCGCTACTCCCCTTTCCCCCTCTCCCGCTACTCCTCTTTCCCCCTCTCCCGGTACTCCGGAAGAGGGTCGGGGTGAGGGCTCTTCTCCACCAATAGGGCGCACCTCCGGCCTCCCAAACACCGCCGCCGGCACCGCCTCCACCGTAAATGGCCCCGTCACTCGTGCTTTACTCCGATCAATCTCCGGCTGATCGTACAGCGTCTCCGTCTCTGCATATTTCGCAATCGCACGGTCAATCTCCTCGCGCTTTAACCCTTCTTTGATCTCCGGATTGTTCGCAATCGATTTGAGGGTCACGTGCGGCACCGTCTTATAGTTAAACCCACTCCCCACCCCCTGCTCCGGATGCGCCAGCTTGTAGTAATCGAACGTAGCAGTCATCAGCCGCTGCTTGGCCAATGTTAGCGCCACGCGCGAAGTATCGGTCGTGACCCATCGTCGGCCCCATTGCTCGGCCACATACGCCGTCGTACCCGACCCACAGGTCGGATCAAGCACGAGGTCGCCGGGGTCGGTGGTCATGAGCATGCAACGCCGGATGACTTCTGGGCTCGTCTGCACGACATAGACCGGGTCCGCAGCTCCCCCAAGACCATCCCAAAGATTCGTGAGAGCGCGATACGGGAAATCATCAAAATAAGTGACGAAGCGGATCGCGTTCTCCGTCGCGGCAATCCTGCGGGCTCGTATGACATTCTCGATTCCCGGCGGCGTAATCCCCCACCAACGCTTTCCCGAGTCATAGGTTCGACCTTGATACTCCACGGTGAACTTGGAGCCGGGGCCGGGCTTTGTCATCAGTACCGTCATGAATGGCCTGGATCCCTCGGGCACCTCCTCCAGTCGTGCCTTCTCGGCTTTCGTCATGCCGCGTCGAGTACCATCTTTGAGTTCGAGTTGCGTATATCCGGCGTCGATCGCGTTACTCTTTTTCTCAAAAATCGGCCGATACTTTGCGTCGCGCACATTCTTGAAATACCACACGAGATAATCCGTCATCACCCCAACGCGATTTGCGGCTTGCAAGCCACCAGCCGCCTTGGTGAAAACGATCAAAGAAGCAAAGTTACCGATTCCGAAAACCTCATCCATTATCTGCCGAACCAAATGAAGATTCTCATCACTAATCTGGACGAAGCATGAACCGCTCTCATGCAGCATCTCACGCGCGAGCAACAGTCTGTCGCGCAGGTAGGTGAGGTAGGAATGGATGCCAAGTTCCCACGTGTCGCGGAACGCCTTGAGCATTTCAGGCTCTGCCGTGAGGTCCTCATCGCTTCCATCTTTGACATCCCGCTTGTTTACGAACGGTTGAAAATTGGAACCGTAGCGAATGCCGTAGGGCGGGTCGATGTAGAGCATTTGGACCTGCCCGCCGAGACCTTCCTTTTCCAACAAGGAGTTCATGACCAGGAGCGAATCGCCGGCGATCAGGCGGTTGGACCAGCCATGTGCGTGCTTATAGAAATTGACAGCCTGACGCAGCGGCAAGGTCTCAGTGGGCTGCTCAAAGAGACTGCCTTGGGTCGGCGTGCGCGAGCCGTTGGACGCGTGGACCGCTTCAAGAATAGTTCGCGGATCGATGCGCTCATGGACATGCAAAGAAACGGTTGGAACATCAAAGCTTGTGTGCTCGGCTTTCCCCGCCCAAGTCAAAACAGGATCGAGGTGGGGGTCGTACGAGTAGGTCTTCTTGGTTCCCATGTCACGATCAGTGTCTTGAGTGACGAGGCCTACTGGCGGGTTGTTAGCCCGCTGCTTGTCTTGGTGGCGGTATTGTTCGAGCTTTCGCTTCGCGCTTTTGGTCGCCGTCGGCGTGGTATTCCTTAAACGTGCCATAGTTCGTGCTCCTTCAGTGGCCCTTTAGGATGGTCACCAACCAGCCAACAGTTGCTCGTTCCAATCTTCCGTCGCTCAATCCCGCCCACGGATTCTCTATGATGCGAATCTTTGGATCGGTTCTAACGTACGTAACGCGGTAGATGAAGTACCGGGCCCCAAGTTCTTCCGCACGCTCCCATTCATTTTTTGACATTTCAAAGGATTTCGCATTTCCCTGCGCAGATTTGACCTCAATGTACCGTTTTGTCCCATCGACTTCGAAAGAGAGAATGTCGTAACCCTCCGATACTGACTCAAGACTCAACCAACTCACCTGCAAAGCAAGATCGGGTCGATCTGCGCGCTTCAGGCGCGCGCGCTCCCTACCGAGGACGAGTTCTTCTCCGATATAGCCGTTTTCCTCGCACCGGCGTTTGATTGCCATAAGTTCACTCGGAGAGAGTTTCCGCTTTCCTCTCTTCCGTGGCTGCCCGGTTTCCTCGAAGGCGGTCACCCATTGAGACAATGCCTCACGCGGTTTGGCAGACAAATCCCGACCCTGTAAAATTAGTATTTCGCCATCGGTGCTTGAAGTCGGGACTCGGAGTTTCGGCGCTCTCCGTCCAACCGAGCGACGCGTGGTGGGTGCCACATCGATCGTCATGCCGCTGTGAAGGCGGCTAACATTTAACAAGTATTGTGGGAGGCACGACTCTTTAAAGAACGCGTGGTATTCAATACCGTTGTCAAACAGCTTCGCTTGCCTCGGTGCAACAAACAACTCGTCCGACCGTTTCCATTCAAGGCCTTTACGATCGAAGAAACTCGAAGCGTTGCCCGTTGGGCCACCGTGTTCAATCCGACGCGGATCTATTCCAACGAAGATGTTCTTGGTAGGGTCCAGGCCGAGCACTACGTCCTGGAAGCCTCGCCTTCGTTGCAAGCCTTTCTGGTAAGTCGAAGTGATCTCCACTCGCCGTTCGTCAGGTAGTTCCCGGCTCGATCCGGTTACCTTGTACACGAAGAGCCTAATGCGCACGGTCCGCTTGGGCGTCTCCAAAGAAATCAGTTGCCCATTGCGAGCGAGCCGACCATTGGCGGGCGCTGCCTTTATCGTCCAACCGCAACGTACCAGACCTCGGACAACCGTAAGGAGATGACTCTTGGTTGGTGCGGTTAGCTCGACAGTGTTCATTGCTTCGATCCCTCTCGACTCATCTTCCGTTCCCTAGACAGGTCGTCGTCGGCGCCATCCTTCACATCGCGTTCGTTGGTGAACGCCTGGAAGTTGGAGCCGTAGTGATACGGCGGATCGATATAAACCATCTGCACCTGCCCGCCCATCCCCTCCTTCTCCAGCAGCGAATTCATCACCAGCAGCGAATCCCCCGCGATCAGCCGGTTCGTCCAGTTGTGCTTGTGCTTGTAAAACTCCACCGCATCCCGCAGCGGCGGATTCTCGGCCGCCTGCGCAAACAGCGGCAACTGATGATCCCCGTTCCCATTCTTCGCCCGCACCGCCTCGATGATCGTCCGCGGATCGATCCGCTCATGCACGTGCAGGCTGACCGTCGGCACCTCAAAGCTCAGCCGCTCCGCCTTCCCCGCCCAAACCAGTTGCGGGTCCAGGTGCGGGTCATACTCATATTTTTTCCGCGCCGTCGGCGGCTCAATCGGGTCCGTCGCCGGCGTCACCAGCCCCACCGGCGGATTATTCAGCCGCTTCTTATCCGGATGCTCGTACTGCTCAATAGGCTTCTTCCCACCCTTCGACTTGCTCTTGGGAATTGAACTCCGCCGCTTCGCTTGCGATTTACCCTTGCCCATGCTCACTCCCGCCGACACCAAATCAGCTCGCCGCCATGTTACCGGTACATCTTTAAACCGCCACCAGTTGCAGAGAGATCACCGAGAGCAAATCGCATGACCTCCCCAACTCTGACTTCTGAATTCCTGGACTTCAAATTGCCAATTCTCCGCCCTTGCCCATCCTGAATTTATTTCTACCATGCGCGCTGTGGCGATAAATCCCACCACCCGCGCCCGAGCTCGACTGTGGCTTCGCGGTGAACAGGCATTCGGCCAGGAGGCCCTGCCCCTTCGCAAACGCGAATCCGCCACGGAGAAACCCCAAATACCGCCCCCATCGCCCGCAAAAACCGCTCCGGCGCCCAAGCCGCCTGCAAAAGTCCCCGTCGCGTTGCGTCAACTCCCCGACCCCACCCCCATCGAGCTTTACACTACTGCCCAGGACAGCCCCCCCCTGGCCCTCCCGCCCCTCCCGCCCCTCTCCCGCGAAGAAAAAACCCGCCTCCTGGCCGAGCTTGAAGAACAACAGGTGCGAATCTGCACCAAGTGCCGCCTCTCCCAGACCCGCACCCAAACCGTTTTCGGCGAGGGCGATGTCGATGCCTCGGTTTTCTTCATCGGCGAAGGCCCCGGCGAGACCGAGGACCAGACCGGCCGCCCATTCGTCGGCCGCGCTGGCAAGCTCCTCGACCAGATGATCACCGCCATGGGCCTCAAGCGCGAGCAGGTTTACATCGCCAACATCGTCAAATGCCGCCCCCCCGGCAATCGCACCCCCGCGCCCGATGAAGTCGAAACCTGCTCGCCTTATCTCGTGCGCCAAATCGAGCTCATCCGCCCCAAAGTCATCGTCACCCTCGGCCTCCCCGCCTCCAAGTACATGCTCAGCAGCAATTCCACCATGGGCCGACTCCGCGGCCAATGGCGCCAGTGGCGCGGCATCCAGCTCATGCCCACCTTCCACCCCGCTTTTCTGCTCCGCAGCTACACCGTCGAGAATCGACAGGCCGTCTGGAGCGACTTGCAGAAGGTCATGGATGCCGTCGGGCTCAAAGGAAAAAAGCGCGATGTGGAAGAACCCGTGTAATTTCGCCGAATCTCGCCATGTGGAATCACTCGCGGCAAATTTGCAAGCGCAACCCGAAAAAAAAATCGCGCGGAAAATTTTTTCCGCTGTCGCCAAATAGGAATTTTTTTTGCATCGGATGAGCGAAGTGTTTAAGGTGTGCTCAAGCAAATTTAAATCCCGTCGTAACTGGCATCGAAATCGTAACTGGCACTGAAATCGTCTGGCATTGAAATCATCTGGTGAACGTTTGAACTTCTTGACTTTGCATCTTCCTCGCGGCCTCCGCCGCGGATTACACGCTTCGGCGTCGAACATTCTGTAAAGGAACTCAACCGCGCTCGATGAAGAGCATCACGATTGCGGCACGGGCATTTGTTTTTGCGTCCCGTGCTCCACGGGCTGGAAGCCCGCGTTACTGTTTTGAACGGACTGCAACCATGGCGACCACTCAACTTCCCGTTCGCGAGCCCGCCCAGCGGAGGCAGGCTGAACCCGCATTCCTCGATCCCACCCTGTGGCGGCACATGCTCCAGCAAGTCAAAACCCAGCATCCCGCCCTCGCCCGCACCTGGTTCGACCAGATGACCCCCCGCCTCATGCCCAACGGCGTCATCAACATCCAGGTCGCCTCCGCCGCCCAGCTTCACTTCTGCCAAAACCAGTGCCAGCAGGCCTTCACCACCTCCGCCCAATCCATCACCGGCCGCCTCACCAGCGTCATCTTCCACTTCGACGCCGGCACCGGCGGAATCTTCAACGACGCCGACCAACCAATTGCCCTCAACCCAGACTATGCGTTTGAAAATTTTGTAACGGGCCCATGCAACCGCCTTCCGCATGCGGCATCCATTGCGGTCGCGGAGCAGCCGGGGAAAGCTTACAACCCGCTGTTTATTCACGGCGATGTGGGGTTGGGTAAGACGCATTTGCTCCAGGCAATTTGCCAAAGGATCCTGGATCGCCAGCCCGACGCCCGCATCCTCTATCTCACCTGCGACAGCTTCATCAACCAGTTCATCAATGCCGTCGGCAGCGGCGACATGAACCAGTTCCGCTACCGCTATCGCCACGTGGACATGCTGGTCATCGACGACATCCATTTCCTTGGCGGCGACAAGGCCCGCACCCAGGAGGAATTTTTCCACACCTTCAACACCCTCTACCAGGGCCACAAGCAGATCGTCCTTTCGGCCGACTGCCCACCGAGCGAAATCCCCGAGTTGGAGGATCGGCTGGTCAGTCGCTTCAACTGGGGGCTGGTGGCACGGATCGACAAGCCCTGTTATGAAACCCGCATGGCCATCCTCCAGAAGAAGGCCCAGATGCGCGGGATCAGCCTTCCCGATGATGTGTTGTGCTATGTCGCCTCGAAAATTGACGCCAACACGCGAGAGTTGGAGGGGGCGGTCACCAAAATCCAGGGCCTGGCCTCCCTCCACGAAGGCCGGGTTGATCTGGAGCTTGCCAAAGTCGCCTTTGGCGAAACCACCACCCCCGAGCAGCGGCGAATCACCTTCCAGCAGATCTTCGACGTGGTCACCAAGTACTACAACGTCCGGTTGTCCGATTTGCAGAGCAAGAAGCGCCACAAGTCGATTGCCTTCCCCCGCCAGGTCTGCATGTATCTGGCCCGCAAATACACCCGTTACTCGCTGGAAGAAATCGGCGGCCACTTCGGCGGCCGCGACCACACCACCGTCCTGCATGCCGTGCGAACCGTCGATGGCGACATGAAGGCCGAGCCCGACATCGCCAATCAGCTCACGCAGATTGAGAATCATCTGGCGGTGTGAGGCGACGGACTATTTCGGGCAGAATTTCGCCGGTCTTGCCGAGCACCGAGTAATCAACGACATCGGAGATGGGGATAGGCGGTAGATTGATCTCAATAGTGATTGCGCCATGGGCGCGAGCCTGGTGGATGAAGCTGGCGGCGGGCTCGACGATGGCGCTGGTTCCCAGGGAAATGAATGATGTCGGAGAGCATGGCGCGAGTTAATCATTGGCTGGTCTGGACATCGAAAGCAAATGCGACCGCGGAGGCGCAGAGAGGCAGAGACGCGGAGAGAGAAGGCGCAGGATGAGAGGATGAGCAGGAGGAGGGGGAACGCATTGGGAGCGATTTGACTTGGAGTTCGTAGGATATGTTGTTTTAATGGGGCTATGTTGTTTGCGGGCCGGCGGAGATGGTCGAAGGACGTAGTGCGGTGGGAGCTGTTGGCGCGGCGGCAGAGGGGGGAGGATTTGTCGTATGGCAAAACACCGGACAATCTGCGGCAGATTGCTCGCAAGTACTATGGAAGCTATCGCAAGGCCGTGGAGGCGATCGGGGTGGATTACGATTCACTTGGACGTAAATTCCGCTGGACCGATTCACTGGTGATTGAAGAGCTGCAAAAACTCCACGCGCGCGGGGTGAGGATCAGTGGAATACAACTCCAGAAGGAAGCACCGAAGCTGCATCGCGCTATCTATGAAGTATTCGGCTCGATCGAAGCCGCGCGACGGGCCGTGGGAATTGAGATACAGCTGAATCAGCAGCAGTGGACGAAG
>JBGPEF010000045.1:0-16989 GCA_041482675.1 Tepidisphaeraceae bacterium
CCGGCTCCGGCACACTCGCACTCGCCGCCCCCGCCACCGCCCCGATATCAATCCTCCCCCACCCATAAAACTCATCCCACCCGCTCTCCCCCAAGTCCACCGCCGTCGAAAACAATATCCTCTTCACCTCCTCCGCCGTCAGCGCTGGATTAATCGACCACGCCAGCGCCGCCGCTCCCGCCGCCAGCGGCGCGGCAAAACTCGTCCCATCCCCAACCCCATACCCCGACGCGAACGTCGGATCGGCCACCAAAATATCATCCGCCGGCGCACTCAACTCCACAAACGCCCCCCAACTGCTCCCCCCATTGTTGGTCACAATCAAATCCTCCCCATCCCCATCCCACCGCCGATCCTCCCGATTCGTCCCCGACACAAAAATCAAATTCTCATAGTGCGGCCGCTCGATCCGCCCATCCGTGTTCCCCGCCGCCACAAACACCAGCGCCCCCTTCTCCTTCGCATACGCCGCCGCACTGTCCAGCCTCCCGTACGACAACGTCGACAGCGAAATATTAATCACCCGCGCCCCGCGATCCGCCGCCAGCCGAATCCCCTCCGCCACCACATCCGACGAATTATTCCCATTCGCATTCGTCACCGTCACCGGCAACACCGAAAAATTCCCCACCCCCGCCCCACCCATCCGATCATTCACCCCCATCGCCAGAATGCTCGCCACCCACGTCCCATGATGCACACCCGTCCCATCCAACACCGCCGTCCCGCTCGGCGCAACCGCCGGCAGCAATCTCCCCTGCAAATCCGCCGTATTGCTCATCACCCCCGTATCCAGCACCGCCGCGATGATCGAAGAATTCCCCAGCGAATACCCCCACGCCTCGCGCATTCCCAGCTTCTCAATATGCCACGATATGGACAGCCTCGGATCGTTCGGAAAAAACTCCTCCGCGTGCCCCCAGCTCGCGCTCGCAAGCAGAATGATCCCACCAATCGCCCCGCGCCATCTCATCGCTCCACCTCAATAAGGGGGGCACCGGTGCTTATCCACGTCACCCGCGCCCGCGCCCCCGACGTGTAGGGCATGCTTCAGCATGCCGCCTTCTCATCATCAGCAATGCCCCCACAATCACCGTCAAAATCACCCCCGGCTCCGGCACACTCGCCGCCGCCGCCGCCGCCGCCACCCCCGCCAGATTCAGCCGCCCCCACCCGTTCTGCTCATCCCATCCCACATCCCCCAGATCCACCGCCGTCGAAAACAAAATCTCCCGCACCTGCGCGTTCGTCAATTCCGGATTGATCGACCACGCCAGCGCCGCCGCCGCGCTCACCATCGGCGCTGCATAACTCGAACCCTGCCCGATCGCATACTGATGCGCCCCCGATGCCTCCCAATACGTCGTATAAATATCCTGCCCCGGCGCCAGCAGATCCAGGAACTCCCCATACTCGCTGTTATATCTCGCATCATCCCGCCCGCTGGCACTCACCGAAATCACCTCATCCCACACGTCATGGTAGCCATAACCATTCGTGTTCTTGCTCGCCACCACCACCAGCGCCCCCTTCCCCCACGCATACTGCGCCGCCTCCCCCAATCTCGGCCCCTGCAACAAACCGGCCGAAATGTTGATCACTTTCGCCCCATGATCGGCCGCATAATGAATCCCGCTCACCGCATCCAGGTCCGTCATCGACGTCGGGCTGTCGCTGGCGATGATCGGCATGATCGACACATCCGCCACCCCCGCCACGCCGATCCCGTTGTTCCGCGTGGCCGCGATCACGCCCGCCACCGTTGTCCCATGAAACCCAATCGGCGATGTGTCGGCCGAGTTATTCGTAAAATTCCACCCGCTCACCAGGTGCCCCACCAGATCCGGATGACTCGCATCAACCCCCGTATCAATCACCGCCACGATGACATCCCTCGACCCCGGCGAAATCTCCCACGCCTCCTCCGACCCAATCACCTGATGATGCCACGACAACGGATAATAAGTATCATTCGGCGCAGCCGCCACCGCCGCGCCCGGCCCAGCCCCAAGCGCAACCAACACCGCACCCGCGGCCGTGAATATTGACAGTCGCCAACCCATATCAAGTTTTCGCACCGAGAAATCTCAAAAGAAAACCGGCCAACCCGCCAGCTTTCCCTCCACCCCCATTCTACCCGCGCTTCGCCCGCCGGGTTCGCGAATTTAGCCCGACTGAGGCCGATAATATCAGCAAAATCGAGCCCGGCTCCGGCACCGCACACGGCACAACCGCCTCCGAAGAATAAGCGGTCGGTCCCAAACCTGAAGTAGCATCGCCAAAGACGATCTTGGTCAGATTAAGTTGAGCCACAATGCTCTCCGTCCCGTTGCAATCGTCATACACACTCACCTTGTTGTCCACGGAGTTCGCCTGCCAGCCAAGAGTATTGGTAGAACCATGAAAGTGCCCAACGCCGAGCAAAAAACGATGGTTGTAAGCCGAGCCAGGAGCATTGGGATTGCTGTCAAAGTAATTCCCATATCCAGCCGGCTTCAGGTTGTTTAAATCCCCGCCTACCTGCCCAAAGCCATAAGCGGGAATCAGATTCGCACCCTTCGCCAGGTCGGGAAGACCGCTGATTTTTCCACCCTGTGCATCTTCCGTTACACCCGCGCTGAACCCCACGAATTTGGTCGGGAAGCCGGTCCTGCGAAATTGCCCCTGCGGCGCCATATTGATGATCCAGTCAATCTGGCCATCCAGCAGATCAACTCCGAACGCAAACAGCCCACCATTGTCGGGACTCACATCGGCGTAAATCGCAAACATCCCCGGAGTCGATGCGGCACCTCCATTCCCATAGCCGTCATCGTCCGGTAACAGCGAAAAAGTTACCACTGGCGTCGCCTCTGCCCGCTTCGTCTTCGCCATAACAATCATCATCGCCAGAACCAATGGAACCCAACTGAATTTGGCCAGCCAAAAGCTTTTCATTTTTCCTCCGCAACTACCTTCGCCGCCGCCCCAATAGGATCATCCCCAGACCGACCAATCCCATCACCCCCGGCTCCGGCACCGCGCACGGCACAACCGCCTCCGAAGAATTAGCGCCCGGTCCCAAAACCGCCGTACCATCGCCAAGGTTGACCCTGGTCAGATTAAGTAGAGCCGAAAGGGTCTCCATTCCAGTGCAGTCGTCAAACACACTCGCCCTGTTATCCAGCGACCCTGCCTGCCACACAAAAGCACTCGGATCACCCTGATACGTCCCGACGCCCAGCAGTAACTGTGCGTTGTAAACGGAGCCCGGCGCGTTTGGATTGGTATCGAAGTAATTGTTATATCCCACGGGCTTCAGCGTATTCAGATCTCCACTAACCTGCCCAAATCCATAAGTCGGGATAAAACCGAGGCCCCTCCCCAGATCCTGCACCCCACTGATTTTCCCCGCGCCCGCATCTTCTGTTACTCCCGCCCCAAAGCCCAGGAATTTGGTTGCCGATCCCGTCTTCCTGAACTCGCCCTGGGGAGCCAAATTGAAAAACGACGTGATGTTGCCGGTAAGATCAACGCCGAAGGCAAACAACCCCCCATTCTCCGGACTCACAAACGCATAGATGGCAAATTTGCCCGGCGTCGAGAACCCGCCCCCATTTCCAAAACCATCATCATTTGGCGACAGCCATAACGTGACCACCGGTGCTGCCGCAACCGGCCTCGTCTCCCCCACCACGATCACAATCGCCAGAACCAGCAACACAAAGCGCCATTTTGCCAGTCGAAAGCTTTTCATTTTCTCCTCCGCCATCACCTTCGCCGCCGCCCCAACAAGATCATCCCCAGACCAACCAACCCGAACGCCCCCGGCTCCGGCACCACCGCCATCTGATCAATCACCGCGCCCGTGGTAAACGCAAAATCCCAGTTCACAACCTTCGCACCACTGAAGTTGGGCGTCTTGTAAAGCAGGTTGAATCCGCCCGGCCCGAACTGCGAATCATACGCCGCGTGCAGCAAAGCCGCCTGAGGGTCGCCAGTCGTATTGTTCAAGTCCGCCAGCACTGCCGCAACATCGGCCGCGCTGCCGATTACCTTCGCCATCACATAGAGATTCCCCGCCTCATCGCCAATGGTCTGGATCGGAGCGCTTCCGCTGTTCACCGATGGATCAAGGAGCTGATCCACTTCCGAGCTGTACATGTTGTTGTGACCAAAGACGAAAATGTTCCCACCAACCGCCTGATTCGCGTGCTCGGCGAACCCACTTACACTGAAAGTAGCGGGTGGTGGCTCACAGGTCGCCGCCAATCCCTTCGACGCACCGACTAGCGGCGAAAAGATCGCGCAACCATTGCGCAGTACGAGCTGTGCGACTGCGCTGCTGGTGCTGCCGCCATTTGCAGTGTAAACGCTTGCCTTATTGTCCACTGACCCAGCCTGCCAGCCCATGCCACTGGCCGGTCCGTGGTAGCTTCCAATGCCCAACAGGAAGTGGGCATTGTAAGCTGAACCGGGAGCATTGGGATTGGTGTCGACATAATTTCCATAGGTGGCCGGCTTGAGCGCATTCAGGTCGCCGCCGGTCTGACCAAACCCATAGGCGGGAATCAGGTTCACGCCCTTGGCCAAATCGGGAAGACCGCTGATTTTTCCAGTCGGTGCGTCTTCGGTTACACCCGCGCTGAATCCAACGAACTTCGTCGTAGAGCCAGCCTTGCTGAATCGTCCCTGCGCCGCCATATTCGCGATGAAATCGATCGGCCCATCCACCAGATCAACACCGAATGCAAACAAACCAAAATTGTCCCCCTGCGACACATCCGCATAGATCGCGAACGCGCCCGGCGTGGATGTCCCACCACCGTTGCCGAACCCGTCATCGTTCAATGACAATGTGTACGTCACCACCGCCCCCCGCGCCCCCGCTGTCATCGCAAACACCAGAGCCACCCACGCAATCCCAACGCATCGCCTGGACATAAAATCCCCTTGGTTGCTGCTCGTTCGCTTCCCCTCAAGCCCTCGCTCACACAAATATACCGAGAGGCCGATGGATCGCCACCGTAAAGGCGAAAACAAACAACCAGCGCATAAAAAAAGAAGGCCGGCATTTCTGCCGGCCTTCAGGAAATCTCAAATTGCGTTCTTAGGCTTTGCGACGACGGCGGGCCAGGAGACCCACGCCGGCGACGGCCATCAGGCCGATCGTGGTGGGCTCGGGGACCGCGGCGAGCTGATCGACGCTGACACCAGGGTGGCCGCTGAAGTCAAAGTTGACGTTCTTGGGACCGGCGAAGTTGGGATACTTGAAAATAGCATCGACCCCGCCGAGAAACTGCGAGTCATAAGCGGCGTGCAGCAGGGCAAACTGAGAATCGCTGGCGCCCACCGCATTCGGCTCGGCGTTGATGGCGGCGATGTCAGCGGCGGTGCCGTTGATCCCCACCAGGATGTAGATGTTGCCGGCTTCGTCGCCGATCGTCTGGATCGGAGCGCCGCCGTTGATCACCGCAGGGGAGGTCAACTCATCCACTTCGGACGAATACAGGCCGTTGCTGCCCTGAACCAGGATCGCGCCGCCAGTGGCGACGATCGGGCTCGCGGGGGTGTTGCTGAGGGTAACCTCATTGGTGACCACAACACCACCGAGAACCACCCTCTGCAAATTCAACGTTGCAATGGCGCTGTTCGTCCCGGCGGTGTCAATGTATACGCTGGCCTTGTTGTCCACGGAGCCCGCCTGCCAGACAAAGGCACTGTCGGGACCGTGGTACTGCCCAATACCCAGCAGGAGAGGCGCGCTGTAAGCCGATCCCGGGGCGTTGGGGCTGCTGTCAAAGTAGTTGCCATAGCTAACCGGCTTGAGCGAACTCAGGTCGCCGCTATTCTGGCCAAAGTGATAGGCCGGAATCAGGTTAACGCCCTTCGCCAGGTCGGGAAGACCGCTGATTTTCCCACCCGGTGCATCTTCCGTCACACCAGCGCTGAACCCCACGAATTTGGTGGGGAAGCCGGTCCTGCGGAACTGCCCCTGCGGCGACATATTGGCGATGAAATCGATCACCCCATCTGACAGATCGACGCCAAAGGCGAACAACCCGGAATTGTCAGCGGCAGAAGTCTGGGCATACACCGCGAAGCTCCCCGGTGTGGAAACCGCGCCGCCGTTTCCAAAACCGTCATCGTTAATCGACAACGTAAACGTGACAACAGCTGCATTTGCCGTGGTAGCTGCCGCCAACCCAATAACCCCCAGCCAAAGCTTCCTCATACCACTCTCCTTTGAACGCGCATTAGACATGAACTGTACCCTCTGCTTCCTTCAAAACTGAATATACTCGATAAATCGTAAACGTCTACCAAAATATGCCGTTTTTTCGGGACTCAGGAGAGGCCTTCTCTCTCCCGCCTCCGTTACCTATCTTAACGCATCTGATCAACCGCCCTCCTCCGCCTGCGGCCAAGCAGGCCAAAAGCTCCCACGGCGAGAACACCCATCGCGCCCGGCTCAGGCACGTTAGCGCCTATCGAAGCTGCAAAAGTCGCCAGCGTCTTCTGGTCCTCAGCGCTCACCGGAAAAATCTCTCCGGTGTAGCTCGAGCCAAAATTCGAGGCCAAATCAATGAAATCCGAAATAGTTATGCCCCCGTCAAAGTTCAGATCACCTTCCTGCCACCCGCCCGTCCCGCCGAAGTGCGACGCCAGGTCAATGAAGTCCGAGATCGTCACCGATCCATCCAGGTTCAGGTCGCCAACCTTGGTCGCCCGAACCAGCACGTGCTGATCGCCATGGGCGTCGGCAATCTGGGCAACCCCGATGGCCGAGGCGGCATGGATGGTCGAATCAAAAATCCCATCCCCCGCATTCGCCCGGGCATTCCCCACCGCCGCGTTCAACGCCGCCGTGGTCGCGGCCAGATTGCTTGAGTAAACCCGCAGTGCATTAAACGCCCCCGGCCCCACCGGACTGGCCAGATCCACACCCTGCGGCCCCGCATCACCCGTATTAATGACCAGGTCCTTCAGGTCCTGGCTGGTCCCCAGCACCACTTTCGACCCGCTCCCGCTCACCGAAACCGCCAGAGTCGCAGCCGCCGCGCTCCCCCCCGACGCCGCCGTCCCCGCGTTCGAATTCAAAGTCACCTGCCCCTGAGTCACGCTCAGGTTCGCCCCACCCGGATGCGACTGCGCACCCGAAATAATCAATGTTCCCGGCCCGCTCTTGGTCACAACCCCCGACAAAGCCAGCCCCGAACTAATCTCATGAGTCCCCGACGTCACCGCGATCGTGCCTACCGTTCCATTACCGACAGTCAGCGCCCCGCCGCTCCCCGGAGCAATCGTGTATTTGTTGGCATTATCAAAATTCAGGTTCTGCACTTGCTTGCTGCCATCCAGCGTCACCGTCCGCGCCGCCGTGATTTTCCCCAGGAAATTCGCAGTGGCATTATTCGCGTTGGGAATTCCACCCGACCAGTTGCCCGCCGTGCCCCAGCTCCCGCCCGCATCCACGTTCCACTGCACCAGCCCCGAACCCAGCGTCAGCACCACCGGCGCGCCCACCGCCATGGTCGCGCTATCCAGTCCCGTTTTCTCCCCCGTCGATTCAAACCACAGCGCTGAAGACTCCCCGATCGTGCCCGAAGCGTATTTGCGATATGCAAAGTTGATGTTCGCCGTCTGCCCAAGCGTGCCGGAATTCGCCGTGAACCCAATCCGCCCAATCTTCCATTCCACCGCCGCCCCCGCATCCACCATCTGGCCCACAAAGTTCACTGCCGGCGGCGGCGGCGGCGCTGCATGGCTCACCTCATAATTCGGCCGCTCCGCGCGAATGAAACTAAAACCCGTCGGATCATCCGAGTTGGCATGCCCCAGATCCAGATCGCCATCGCCATCCAGATCGGTCGCCGCCCCCGCCACTGCGCCCGTCGCGTTAAAGGGTGAAATCCCCTCCACAGTCACCGCCGGAAAACCACTGGTTCCACCGGCCGGCGCAAGCGTCCCCAATATCCCACCCACTCCACTCAAAAAGCTGCCTTGAAGTTCCTGGAATCCCGCCGTGCCCTGCGCGCTGGCGCTGGTCACTTTCGCGAACACATCCAGAAACAGCGTCTGCCCGGTGCTGATGTTCGCGGCCTTGGTGCCGTCCGGCATACGCAGGTCGATGAGCAGATTGCCTTGCGCCGACTGGGAAAATCCCAGCAGCCCGCTCGCGAGAAGCGTCCCGCCGCAAGCGCTCAACAACCTTCGTTTAGATGACATACTCTTCACTCCGTTTTGCCTCGGTGCCTACGTCGCAGGCCCACCAGGGTCTTGAGCGGCCCTCAGATATGACTCAGGAAAACCCAGTCCAGCCTCACCAGCAGCCACACCAGCGCCGACTGTCTTTGCGATCATCAGCCAATACCCGAATATAACACCAAACTCGTGCTTGTCCACAAAATTCGCCCTCGCCCCCACCGCACGGCAACTCCAGCAAGTCCTTTTGGCAACATGTCTTATTGCCACCAGACTCGCCGGCTACCGCTACTGTGCTACTCTTTAAGTCCTGATGCGCTCAACTAAAAATCAACGCCCTCTTTACCCTGCTTCGCGCATCAAACCGGGCCTGATTCCGACATGGCCCTCCGAATGACCACCAAATCTATACCAGATGCCCGCCCCGAATCCCACATTTTTTTAACAAAGATCAGCTTTTTTTAGGCCCCCACCGCCTTTGTGTTTAGTAATCCCCCACCACCAACTCGGAATTGAATCAATGACTCAATGACTCAATGACTCAATGACTCAATTCTCATCTCCTCCCCCTCGAAAACTGTTTCCCGCGCCGCGCCCCCCCGCCGCGCCTTCCCCCGCCGCGCCCCTGCTGTCCCTGCCGGCCCTTCTCTTTCCCCGCCGCTTTCCCCTTCTGCTGCACCGGCTGCACCGGCGCAGGCCGCCCCGCCTTGCCGATCAGTTCCGCCACCGCCAGATTCAGCTCCCGCACCGGCAGATTCACATTCACCACCGTCACCTTCACCACATCTCCAATCCCGATCTTCGTCCCCGTCCTCTGCCCGCGCACCTGCCCCGCCCGCTCATCCACATCCCACCAGTCATCCATCAGCTCCTCATAGCGAATCAATCCATCGATCAGGTACTCGCTGATCTGCACGAAAATTCCAAAGTTAGTAATACCAGTCACCACCCCCATGAACTGCTCCCCAATCCGTTCCTTCAGCAGCTCCAAAAT
Organism: Tepidisphaeraceae bacterium; assembly: GCA_041482675.1. GTDB lineage: Bacteria > Planctomycetota > Phycisphaerae > Tepidisphaerales > Tepidisphaeraceae > JBGPEF01. Next base: position 9,179 of record JBGPEF010000045.1, read on the forward strand.
CTTCACCTGCCGCAATTCCCGCTCCGCATCATCCGCCCGCCGCTCCGTGAAGCTGATGTGCTTGCCAATCTCCTGGAGCGTCTCATAGGGAACCACATTCTCCATCGCCAGTTTCTTCTTCCCCTTCTTCCCTCCCCCACCGCTCCCCTGTGCATCAAAATACGAATCCAGCAGCCGGTGTACCGTCAAATCCGCATACCTGCGAATCGGCGACGTGAAATGGCAATAGTGCTCGCTGGCCAGCGCATAATGCCCCACCACCTCCGGCGAATATTCCGCCCGCGCCAGACTTTTCAGCACCGCCAGGTTGATCGCAAACGACTCCGGCTTCCCCCGCACGCTCGAGAGCAGATACTGAATCGCCTTCCGATTCAAATCCTTCGGCAGCTTATATCCCGCCACCTGCACAAAATGCCGCAGCCGCTCCGAGCTGTCCACCTCCGGCTCCGGATGAATCCGTCTCATGAACGGCAGGTTCATCGAATCAAACAGCCGCGCCACCGCTTCATTCGCCTCCACCATGAACATCTCAATCAGCGTGTGCGTGAAGCTGGCATCCTCCTTCGCCGTCCCCACCACCCGCCCATTCTCATCCAGCACCAATTCCACCTCCGGCAATTCCAGAACGATCTGCCCCTCCTCCAATCGTCTCTTCTGAATCCGCTTCGCCAGCGCATTCATCTGGTCCAGCAGCTCCACCACCTTCCCCGAATAATCCGTCAGCCTCCGCGGCCCCCCCGGATGCGGAATCACCTGCGCCTTGTCAATAATCGCCTGCGCCTCCCGATAGCGCAATCGCGCGGCCGACTTGATCACCGTATTCGCAAACCTCGTGCGAATCGGCCGCGCATCCTCATCAAACGTGATGAACGCGCTCTTGCAAAGCCGCGGCACCGCCTCCTGCAACGAACACACCCCATTGCTCAACATCTCCGGCAGCATCGGAATCACATGCCCCGGAAAATAGCAGCTGTTCCCCCGCGCTGCCGCCTCCAGATCCAGCGGCGTCCCCGTGGCCACAAAATAAGACACATCCGCGATATGCACCCCCAGCTCCCACTCTCCATGACCCAACTGCTTCAAGCTGATCGCATCGTCATAATCCTTCGCATCATCCGGATCGATCGTGCAGATCACCTCACCGCTCAAATCCATCCGCCCCGCCCACGACCGCGTGGCATTAAATTTATCAATCGCCCCTCTCGCCTGTTCCGTCACCTCCTTCGGAAATTCCGCCGGCAGGTTGTATTGCACGATCACCGCCCGCAAATCCACATCTTTCTCCCCCGCCTTCCCGAGGATCTCTGTAATCACCCCCGCCGCCGCCTGCCCATCCTCCCCCGGATACGTGGTCATCTCGATGACCACCTTCGTCCCCACCTTCACATGCCGCGACGCCGCATCGGGAGCCAGAATCGGCGCGCTGAACGCCTTCCCATCCGGCAGCACCATCCATTCCCCGCTCTGCTTCACAAGCGTCCCCACAAACCGCTTCTGCGTCCGCTCCAGAATCTCCGTCACCCGCCCCTCATACAGCGTCTTCCCCTCGCTCCCTCTGCGCGAGTTGGTGATCTTGGCCGAAACAATGTCCCCATTGATCGCCCCCCCGCTTTCCCCGATCGGAATATACAAATCCTCATGGCTCCCCGGGTCCCTCGGCTCCACAAACCCAAACCCCTTCCGATTGTGCCGATACACCCCCACGATCGCCCCCGAGCTCTGCTTCTGCGTCGGCAAAACCACCGACCCGCCCCCACCCAGCACCACCCGCCCCTGGTGCATCAATTCCCGCAGCGCATTGCGAAACGCGTGATACTCCTGCTCCCCCACCGCCAGCTCCCGCGCCAACTTCCTCGGCCGCAGCGGCCTCCCGCCCGACGCCTCAAGGTACGACATGATCTTCGATTCAATCTGTTTCTCTGCCATAAATGTTTGCTGCCACCGGCATCTCACTGGTGGGTCGGGCACTCCTGCCCGACATCCTTATAAAATGTTTTGAACGCATCATCCTTCGATGACGCTCTTCTCGATAGGCTCGACGGTCACCCCTTTGGAGCGGATAAACTCAATGGCGGCCTTCACTTCCTCTTCCTTCCCGCTGAGCAACACCGCCATGATCCCCAATTCATTCTGCACGCTCGCCTGCCGAATGTCGAATGACACATCCGGAAATTTCCGCGACATCTGCCAGATAATCGGCTGCTCCACCTGCTTCCGCGTCGGAAACGTGAACCAGCACCGCCGTGAAAATTTCCCTTCAGCCATATTGTTTTCTCATTCGACCATCACGGGGCCGACGGGCGCGCCGCCAGTGCAACAAACTCGGCCGCCGTCACAATCTCAATGCCACGATAGCTCTTCATCGGCAGCAGATGCCGTCGATCACCCATGACAATATACTTGGCCGAACCAACAACCGCACACTCAATAATTTTATCATCATCGGGGTCAGCGACGACCACCTTCAAATTGCCCGAAATTGTGACGACCGTCGCCACACTCAATAAATCTGCAACTACCGTTGCCGCACGCCCGGGTGAAAACGCAAGCTTCGCTTGCAATTTCTCGTCCAATTCCTCAAGGATTTCCGCGCAAGTGACTAATTGAATGGACCCCGCGCGCGCCAACTCAATGCATCAATATGGCAATCCCTTCCAGCCGCCCATTCCGGAAAAAAAGATGTTGGTGTCAAAAACCGCTGTCAGGGGCATCATCGATCCTCATGGATCAAATCATCCACCAACGCGATCCGCTGCTCTTCAGTCATCTTTTCCCAGTCAAGACCTCGCGCGGCAGCCAACCGCCTGAGTTGCTCCTCACCCTTCTCAAGATTCTCCTCACGAAAGCGGCCTGCGTCCTTGGCAATGCGTACCAGGATCTCCGTCCGTCGGTCCGGGGGCAATTGCTCCAGCAGTTGGATCACCTGCTCTTCGGTGAGATTGAGTGTGGGCATAAGCAAGCTCCTTGGAGCACTCAGCTCGCTACCGGACCCCTCCCCCCGCTATCGCCGGAATAATACTGATCTCATCCCCCTCCTTCACCGGCGTCTCCAGATTCTTCAAAAACCGAATGTCCTCATCATTCAAATACACGTTCACAAACCGGTTCAACTGATTTTCCCCCTTGAATAACCTCGTCTCAATCCCCGCCGCCTTGCTCTTCAGATTATTCAACACTTCCCCCACGCTCGCCCCGCTTCCCTCCACCACATCTGCCCCCTGCGTGTAATTGCGAAGCGGCGATGGTATCCGAATCTTAATTCCCATGTTTTCCCATTCCTCTTTCTACTTTTTTTCTCTCTTCGGTCTTCTCTTCTGTATTCTGTATTCTGTATTCTGTATTCTGAATTCTGAATTCTGAATTCTACTTCTTCCCCCCCGCCGCGGCCGCCTGCGCCCGATTGTGCAGATAACCCGCCAAATCCTCCAGGTCCTTCTCCTTCGCAAAATTGGCCCGGCCCTTCTCCCAGCTCAACTTGTTCTCCTTCGAATTGAAATGCACCTGCGTCAAGTATTCCGCGGACCGCGGGTTTTTTCCAGTCATCTCCCGCTCCAGTCCCCCCAGCAGATCAGCCAGATCCACCAATTCCGCCGGCTTCCCCTCCCGCGACCAGTCCCGAATCTCCTTCTCAATCTCCTCCACAAACAAATCCGCCGCATACCCGTTCATCACCCGCGTATACGCATCCTGCAACCCCAGCCGAAACGCCGCCACCGACGGCGGCAGCTTCCCAAACAGCTCGTTGCGATACCTCAAAATCGGCCCATTCGCCTGCGCCGCCCGAAACACCTTCTCATTCCACTCCCGATTGTATTCATCCGCCACCTCCGCGCCCTCCACACGATTCGGCAACATCTGCTGAAGTTGCCGCTTGTCCGCCTCATCCGTCCCCGGCCGAATCACCGCCTGCGGCGCACGCTGATAAACCCCAAGCGCCCTCGCCGCCAACTTCGCATCAAACTTCCCCTTCACCCCCGACAACAGTTGCCACTTCACATACCCATCGATCCGCAAATCACCATTCTGCCGCTTCTCCAGCCCCGCCAATATCGCCTCCTGGGTCACATCCCCATCCGGCTCCCTCACAAAATAATCGCTCTCCTTGCGAAGCTCGTTCACCGGATCCTTCAGGTGCGTCTGAAATTCCTTCACCAGCACCCCCACCGCCCTGGTCACCGCCGCATTCCCCTTCGCCTCTACCCCCTGCTGCCCCGCCGCCCTCGTCACCCCCGGCCGCGTCGCCGCCCCTTTCGGCGCAGCCCCCACGCCGAAGCCCACCACCAACAAACCCACGATGTTCAAGATTGTTTTTCTCATCACAGTTGAGTGGCGCATACACAGCCTTCCTCGTTGTCCGCCCCGGATTATAGCGGAAACCCGCTCCGGAGAGGCATACGAAACAATTCCGCCGACCCCTCCCCCAGGGCAATCGCATTTCACTCTTACTCCCTCTCCCGGTACTCCGGGAGAGGGTTGGGGTGAGGGTTTCTGCCAAGCCGGCTGCTTTTCCAGGCAACATGCAATTGCCCTGCCCCTCCCCCGAGGCAATCGCATCTGCGCGCTCCCCGGTGGGGCGGACATTCTTGTCCGCCTTCTGTCGTAGGGGCGGCTTCAGCCGCCGTGCCCTGTGCCATCGACACCCTGCGTGGAACCGAAATTCCTACCGCCGCAGGCCATTCTTGCCCGTCAAGATTGCAGAAAGAGCCACATGCGATTCCCCTGACGCTCCCGCACCCTCATATCCGCTACAACTGACAGAATCGTAATAAATCAAATAAAGCCAATAATTGGCCCAGACGAAAAACCTGTGCTATTTTGACAGTGTGAGTTCTCGGTCACGTTCTCTCTCACCGAACGGATGTTTTCCAGCCAGGAGGCTTTCATGAAACGGCAATCAATCGCTGCGTTGGCCCTATTGACTCTGACCGCATCGGCCGGGGCTACGGTGACAAACCTTCGCCTCTACCGCCTTGGCGAAGATGATGGGGCGGTGCTCCCGTGCGCGCCGGGAGTTGATCCAACCAAGGACAACGTCAGCCCCATCAATGCCGCTAAAATCGGTTTGGAGTTTTATCACTGCATCCCCGGAGGCGGCGGCGTAATCCATGCCGGCATCGCGCCAGGCAGCACCCGGTCGATGGATTTCACCAATGTCGATTCGCGTTACGCCGCGATCGCAGCAGTGCCCGGACTTCTCACCAACTATGGCCTGGAGGCTTACGTCCAACCACCCCCAGGCCTCGCCTGGGACGGCCGCTTCTTCTACAACGGCGGCTCCGGCTCCCCGCTTGAATCCCCCACCCGAGGCCTGGGACTGGCAATCCAGGGTGGACAATACGTGGGAATCCTCGGCGGCGTTTTCACCATCCTCTCCGGCATCCCCGCAGTTCCCAATCAACCCGTCGAAATGGCCATCGTGGCGGACGGCCTAACAACTCGGCTCTTCGTGCAGGGAGCGGAGGTCGGCAGCTTCGCAGGTGGCCCCTCGGCTGCGCTCCCGGCCGACATGCTTGCCATGGGAAACTTCGTGGATAATTTCTCTCCACCGGCTTATGGCGGCGTGGTCGACGAGGCCCGGGTTTTCACCTTCACCGGCGGCGGATTTGACCCCCCCAACGACTTGGGCCCCGCCGCCGTGCCCGAGCCCACCGCGCTGGCCATCTTCTCGGCGATTGGATTGTTGACAAGCCGCCGGCGAATTCGCAATTGGCACGCATCGACTTGCTGAAACATCTTCGCCTGGCTGAGGCGTTCCCTCTCCAAATGTCTCCATGCCTCCGCGCCTCCGTGAGAAATTTCTCCATTTCCCTGATTTTCCGATTTTTCACCAAACAAACGCCAATCTAAAACGTATAGATACTGTGTAGGGTTCGCTCCGCGAACCTCCGACCCAGTTTGCCACGAAAGGGGGAAGGAAATGCTCCGCTCTCACCCACCCACCCGTATCTTAGGAGATTCCCCGCCCTCAGCCATCACGTTTTACGTTTCACGTTTCCTCCGCTCCCCCCACGCCCATACGCCTACACGCTCCCCTCCCCCCCTCCTCGTCGTTTTCATGTCGTTTCCACTTCGCTTTCCCGTCGGTTTCGCGTCGGTTCTCGGTCGGTTTCACGTCGGTTTTTGTCGTTTTCGGTCGGTTTTCGTCGGGTTTTTTGATCAATCCTTGCCCCGCCCCCTCCACAACCCCCGCCCCCGCCTCGCTTTATCCCATACCAACCAAAACCACCCCCCCCCACGACAAATTACAAAACTATGCCAATCGTCATCCCCGTGTCATTCGCACGGGACGCTGTTTTCAAGTCTCACGTCTTCAAGTCTTCACGTTTCACTTGCAGCCATCCGCGCATCACCCTCCATTCACCTCTCCCCCAGGAAATCGATATCCGCCGCCAATTCGTCCCCCGACAGACCGCCCACAATGTCCCGCACCGGCGTGTCTCCGTTGAACAGGAACAGGTCCTGGCCGGCGCTGCCGGTCAGCAGATCCACCTGGTTATCGTCGAAGACCGTCGCGTCCGGACCATTGGGGATGAGGAAGCTGTTGCCGTTGTTTCGCGGGCCGCCAAAAAAGTAAGTGGTCCCGTCGGTGATCACACTCCGGCCCATGACATTGGCGGTTCTCTGCCCGTAACTGCGGTCGGAAGTCCATTCGGCCTGGATCGCATTCAGAGCAGCAGGGTCGGAATCGTGCACCGAATACCCGGCCACCAGGATGTCCGAATCGGCGTTGCCGACGAGGCGATCGCGGCCATTGCCGCCGATGATCAGATCGCGGCCGCCGTCGCCGTGCAGCAGATCATCGCCATCGCCACCGATGATGATGTCATCGCCGCCGCCCGTCTTGATCGAATCATCACCCTCACCGCCGAAGACGACGGCGTTCTGGGTCACGTCGGGATTCACCTTGACGCGATCATCGCCAGCGCCGGCGTAAATGACGATCTGGGTAATGCCGCTGTGAAGCGTCTGGACGTGATTCGCTTCGACGATCAGGGTTCCGCCAGAGCCCGCCTTGACGCTGATGTTGTCATCGCCGTCGGTGCCCTGAATCTGGAGCGTGCCAATGTTGGAGTTGGAGATGGTAATGCTGCTGGATTGAGCTCCGCTGCCACCATCATCATCGCTGACGGTGACATTGACGGTATAGGTTCCGCTGCTCAGATAGGTATGAGTGGCCGAGATCGCGCCGGGGAAGCCAGCGGTGGTGAGGCTCGTTCCATCGCCGAAGGTCCAGGTGACGGTCCACGTGTCGGCCGAGCCGGGGTCGGTGAACGCGGAAGTGAAGATTTGCGGCGTACCTTGCTCGCCGGTGGAGGGTCCGGAAATCGGATCGACGGCCGGCGCGACATTGTTGACGATAACCGTGCGCGAATCGCTGCCGACGCCGCCGTCGTCATCGGTCACCGTCAGAGTCACGACATAGCTGCCGTTGTCGTCGGGGGTGAAGCTGAAGTTGGATGCGCTGCCCGTGGCGTAGGGCGATCCGTTCTTGGTGACCGCCCAGGCAAAAGTAAGCGTGTCGGCCGAGCCGGGATCGCTGACAGAGCTGCCCAGGCTGATGGTGCTTCCTTCGGCGTTCGTGGCGGGTGCGCCGTTGATCGTGGCGGTGGGGGCAATGTTGTTGACGAGGATCGAGCGCGAATCGCCGCCCGCGCCGCCGTCGTCGTCGGCGACGGTAAGAGTTACGACGTAAATGCCGTTATCGTTGGGTGTGAAACTGAAACTGGGGGCAGAGCCAGACTCATACGAATTCCCGTTCTTCGTGACCGACCAGGCGTAAGTGAAAGTATCCGTCGAGCCGGGATCACTGA
>JBGPEF010000046.1:0-16747 GCA_041482675.1 Tepidisphaeraceae bacterium
ATGACCTTGTGCAGATCGATCATCCACAAATCCGCCGCATCGGTCGGCCGGATCAGCGGCTTCCAATCGACCTTCTCATCCTTCTCCGGCGCAAACGCCACGTCGAACAGCGCGCCCCCATTCTTCCCCGCCTCCGTGTACGGCCCGGCCGTCATCCACGCGACGATGTATCCCTGCGTCTGCTCCGCGATCTGCTCCAGAGTCTTGATCCCTTCATCAATCTGCCCACGCGCATTCTCCAATCCCGCCTGGCCGCGCAGGTCGGTCAATAGGGCCATCATCCGCGCGTTTTGCGATGCCCCCAGCAGTTTGGTCAATCGCACAATCGCAATCGCCGCATCGGTCTTCAATTGCTCGACCGTCAGAAAGTGCTGAAGTATTTCCAACGCTTCCACCGAGGCCACATCCCCCAATCCCGCCAGCGCGGCCTTTTTTTCCTCCACGCGCTGGGCCGTCTCCAGTGCCTTTCGATACATCCCCACCCGCTCTCCCGCCGGCCGATCCTTCAAGCCCGCCAGCCGGATGTATCCCCGCAGCGCCAGCACCGCGTGAGTCGGATTCTCACCTTTGGCGATTTGCAGCAGCGGCGGCGCGGCCGCAATGCTCGGCCAATCGGCCAGCTCGCGAACGGCGGCATCGCGCACCTTTTCATCCGAATCCTTGATCGCCTCCGTCACCGCCGCCAGCGATTTATCAATCGGCAACCGCGAGAGCACGCGAATCAACCCGATCTTCGCATCGCTGCTTTTCGCCTTCTCCAGCGCTGGCAGAATCACCACCGCGCACGATTCCTTGTCGGCCGTCCGCGCGCAAATTGCCTTGATCGCCCCTTCCGCCGACCTGCGAACTCCGGCATCTTCGCTGGTGAGCACAATCTCGCTCAACGGCGCCAAGTGCTCCGTGCCTCCCACGATTCCAAGCGCCGTCGAAGCCTCGCCGGCCAGCGGGCGATCGGTTCCGGTGACCACTTTCATCAACATGGGCACGGCAATCCTGGAATTCCGCGCTGCCAGCGTGCGGATGATCAGGACCTTGGCATCCCTGTCCTGGCTGTCGCCCAGCCAGAGCAGCGCCTCTTCAATGCCATTCGCCCCCATCTGCTGCAACGTCTTTTGCGCGGCCGATGCTTCGGCCCCATTTTTCCTTGCCAGTTCCAAAAGCAGCGGCACATCTTCCGGCGTGCCATGCGTGGTCAGGGCATCGATGGCCGCGCTGCGAACCGCCGCGTCCCCGTTCGCCCCAATGATTTTCAGCAGCGCCGGCCGCAGTTCAGTCCCGCGCTGATCCGAAAAGACCGTCAGCAGCCGAAGCTGGGCATCGGGCTTCAGATCGGGAATGGCGCCGGCCACGGTATTGCGCAGCTCGCTATTGGCATTGGGCGTCAGGATGCCGATCGCGGCCGTTTTCATCGGCTCATCATCCCCCTCGATCGTCAGCAGAATCAGCTTCACCCGCTCCGGCAGCTTGGAGGCCGATATCCAACCCGCCAGCGCAGCCACCCGCACCGGCCGCGAATATTTTCCATCGGTGAGCGTTTTATAAATCTCCACCGCGTCCGCCGCCGGCATCTGCCGCGCAGAGGCGATCCGCGCCTCGGCAACCAGCTCCGCCAGCGACTGCGGCGCTTTGGATCCAAGCCCTTCCAGCGCCTTGGCCGCCGCCGCGCCGCCTATTTTTCCAAGTGCCGCCACCGCCGCCCGCGCCACCAGCGGATCGGGCTCCAGCGCCAGCGCTGTCAGTTTTTCGATCGCCTGCTCATCGCGCTTCTGCCCCACCGACGCGACGATCCCCACCAGCAACTTTCCCTTCGCCTTATTCAACGCCTCACGCAATCCCGCGGCCGCCGCCGGAGATGGCATCCGCTCCAGCGCAAAGCGCGCCATGTGCGAAAGCTGTTCATCCTCCAGCAGCGCTGTCAGGACCGGCACCGACTGCTGGTCGCCGACCCGCTCCAGCATGCGACAGGCAAACTGCTTCCCGGCCACCGTCGCCTCGGGACTCTTCAAGACCTCCAGCAGCTTCGTCTCAATTTGTGGATACTGCTGCGGCGTCGCCTTGCGAATCTCATCTTCAATGGCCGAGAGATCCGCGCGGCTCTTGCTCAAGTCGTAGCTCACCACCGCCTGATACGGCCCCTCCAGCGTCTTGGCCGGCTCGGGCGCAACCCGCGCGGCAACCGGCTGCGGCGGCAGCTCTTCCTTCGTTTCCTGCGTGACCGTTTTCTTGGCGCATCCGCCGGCGATCAGGAGCGCCAACACAATTCCAAGCCCGATCTTCATGTTTCTTCTCCGCATTTGCGATTCAAAGTTGCCACGGCTCGCGCATCGCCCGTCCCAGCATCCGCGTCGCCGTTTCGTCATTTTCAATCGTCTCCGTCTTCGCGTCCCACTTGATTTTCCGGCCCAGGATCATCGCGATCTGCCCCAGGTGCCCCGGCGTGGCCGAGCGATGGGCCACTTCGGCGGGCGTGAGCGTGGTCTTGCGCGATTTGATGCAATCCAGGAAATTGCGGTGATGTCCCGGCGAGCGGAACAGGGCAATTTGCCGGCGAATGTCCTGCTCCTTCAACAGACTCTTCGGATTGGCATCGATCCCGCCCCGATCCACCCACACCCATCCCTCTTTCCCAATCCATTTCGTCCCGCTGCGAATTCCATCAACGCCGCCGGCGATGATCATGGTGATGTCGCCAGGATATTTCGCCGTCAGCTTGTATTTGGTGGCCGTGTTCCACAGGCCATCCTTCAGATATTCCCCCTGCCCTTCGATCTCGCTCGGACCCCCATAATCCATGCCCATCCCCCAGTGCGCGATATCCACATGATGCCCCACCCAGTCCATCAACTGCCCACCGCCATAATCCAGATGCCAGCGCCAATTGGCATGCACGCGGGCCGGGCAATAAGGCGCCCACGGCGCTGGCCCCAGCCAGGTTTCGTAATCCAGCCACGGCGGCGGCGGGCCAAAAGTTTCCTGCCCTTTGGTTCCTCCAAAATCCGTCGTGCCGGACGGCAGGCCCACCTCCACCGTGTGTACCTTGCCGATCCGGCCGTTCAAAACCAATTCACAGGCAAATCGAAAATCTCCCACCGACCGTTGCCAGCTCCCGGTTTGCCAAACCCGGCCATAGTGCTTCACCGCATCGCACATCGCCCGGCCTTCCACCAATGTGTGCGACAGAGGCTTCTCCCCAAAAATATCCTTCCCCGACCGCGCCCCCATGATGGCGGGAATCGAATGCCAGTGATCCGGCACCGCCAGCGATAACGCATCGATGTCGTTGCGGGCAATGATCTCGCGAAAATCGTGAATGGCAGCGCAGTCCTTGTTGCTGTAGTGCGTATCCACCGCATTCTTGGCCGCATCGAGTCGTTTCTGATCCAGATCGCACATCGCCAGCACCTGCGTATCCGGCTGGCCCAGGAAATTGTCCCGGTTGGGCACTCCCTGCATCCCCAGGCCGACGCAGGCGATGGTGATGCGATTGCTGGGCGAGGCCCGGCCTTCTTTGCCCAGCGCTGAGCCGGGAATGAACATCGGCGCTGCGATGGCCGCCGCGCTGGCGGTTAGAAATCTTCGACGTGTCATCGATTGCGTCTTCTTCATTGAATGCTCCAAAGATAGGACGCCGCCCATCATACTCCCTCTGCCGGTGCGCCGGGAGAGGGTTGGGGTGAGGGTTCTGTCTCTGTATACTTCAAGGCATGTCACTCCGAATCGCCATCTTACTTGTCGCTATCGCCGTCACCGGCTGCAAAAAATACGTCGATGATTTCATTCCGAGAGAACCCGCCACAACCGCCCCAACCACACAAGCCACCCAAGTGCGCTCCCTCTTCGACGGCAAAACCCTCACCAATTGGCAAACCGCCGAGTTCGGCGCTCACGGCGAGCCTCATGTCAAAGATGGCAACCTCATTCTCCCGGTTGGCGAGCCGATGACCGGCGTCACCTGGACCGGCGCGCCAATTCCCAAAATCAATTATGAAGTGACTTATGAATGCCAGCGCCTCGATGGCAGCGACTTCTTTGGCACCCTCACCTTCCCCGTCAACAATTCCTATGCCTCGGTGGTCATCGGCGGCTGGGGTGGCAGTGTCTGTGGCATCTCCAGTCTCGACGGCGGCGACGCCGCCAACAATTCGACCTCGACCTACAAAAATTTCGAGAACAAGCACTGGTACAGCGTCCGTCTCCGCGTCACGCAAAATCGCCTGGAAGCCTGGCTGGAAAACGAGCAGATCGTGAATATCGATACCACCGGCAAGATCATCTCCACGCGCTCGGAAGTCGATCTCAACAAGCCCTTCGGCTTTTCCTCCTTCCAGAGCACGGCCGCATTGCGGAATATCCGCATTCACACTGTTGACGGGCCGGCCTCGCCTAAACAGGATTTTTAATGGTGGGTCGGGCACTCCTGCCCGACATCCTTTAAGACTATGAAATACCGCCGCCTCGGCAAAACCAACCTAAACGTCTCCGTCATCGGCGTCGGCGCCTGGCAATTCGGCGGCGAATGGGGGAAGGAATTCTCCCAGGATGAGGCCACCCAAATCCTCACCCGCGCGCAAGAACTCGGCATCAACCTCATCGACACCGCCGAATGCTACGGCGATCACACCTCCGAGCGTCTCATCGGCGCTGCGGTCAAAAACCAGCGCGACAAATGGATCATCGCCACCAAATTCGGCCACCGTTTCCTCGGCTACATGAAACGCAGCGATGATCGCTCCCCGGCCGACGTGCAAAAACAACTCGAGGACTCCCTCAAGGCCCTCCAGAGCGACTACATCGACATTTACCAGCTCCACTCGGTCCGCGACAACGAATTCTTCAACGAAGCCCTGTGGAAAATCCTCTTCGATGCCAAACGCTCCGGCAAAATCCGCCACATCGGCAATTCCATCTCCAGCGGCCTCGACGGCGCTCCCCAGGTCGACGCATCGACGCGGGCCCAGGTTGAGGTTCTCCAGGTTCTTTACAACCGCCTCGACCGCCGGCCCGAGGAAAAAGTGCTGCCCTCCGCACAAAAACAGGACCTGGGCGTCCTCGCCCGCGTCCCGCTGGCCAGCGGTTTTTTAACCGGCAAATACAAACCCGGAACAAAATTTCAGGAAGGCGATGTCCGCCACGAACAAAAGCCCGAGGAGATTGAAAAGAAGCTCCGCGAGGTCGAGCGCATCGCCAGGGAAGAAGCCCCCAAGGGCGTCCCCATGGCCCATTGGGCCCTCGCCTGGTGCCTCCGCCACCCGGCGGTCACGGCCGTTATTCCCGGGTGCAAGGACGTTCACCAGGTGGAATCCAACGCCAAAGCCGCCGAGTTGGTCCCGTAACCTGTTTCATCGAGCCCGCGCTCGTGTAGCTCATCCGTCCCGAATTGACGCTCTCCCACGACGCGCGTACCATCCGGCACGAACGCAATTAAAAGGAAACGAATGTACGACATGAATCCACGGAAGCTCGACCCCAGGCTCATGGAACGGGCCGAAAAATATCTCGAAGTGCCTCCGCCCCAGCCCTCCATCCATCACCCGCATTTCCTATCCTCGCCCCGCCCCGCGGGCCCCATCATCGCCCCCGTCTCCATGCCCGGCGCGCCCACCCCCGGCGGCTATATGCGCTACCGGGAAATGACCATCGACGAGATGCTGCTGGAAAACCGCGTGGTTTTCATGGTCGGCGAGATCAACCACGTCAGCGCTTCCAACTGCATCATGCGTCTGCTGTATCTCCAGAGCGTCAAGCGCGACCAGGACATCAACCTCTACATCAACAGCCCCGGCGGCGTCGTCGATGACACGCTGGCCATCTACGACATCATGCGCTTCATGACCTGCGACATCGCCACCTACTGCATCGGCCGGGCCGAAAGCGGCGGGGCGATCGTCTTCATGGCCGGCAAAAAGGGCAAACGCTATATCCTGCCCAACGCCAAGGTGATGATTCACCAGCCCTTCGGCGGTGTTTATGGCCAGGCCGCCGACATCGAGATCCAGGCCGAGGAAATCCTCAAAACCAAGGACACGCTCATCAACATCATGAGCAAATGCACCGGCCAGACGACCGAACGCGTCCGCGAGGACAGCGAGCGCGACCGCTTCTTCGACGCCAAACAGGCCGTCGCCTATGGCATCTGCGATGAGATCCTCGGCGATGATACATCCGTGAAAACCGTCGAAGCGGCGGCGGACGCGACCAAACCCAAGTAGGATGGGCATGGACCGCCTTCCGGCTCCCGGTGGGCGATGCTCACTGTGCAAAAATGATCACAACCATCGATCATCCCGCCATCGCCTGCAACGACGTGCAACGCCAGACCAAGTGGTATTGCGATAACCTCGGCATGCGCGTCATGGCCCGCAACGACACCTCCGCCCTGGTTGGCTATGGCGAGAACACGCAGAGCGGCGCGATGATCGAGCTGATGCCGGCCAAAGACCCCGGCCCGCCGCCCGTCGAAGTTCCCCGCTATTCCCCCGGCCTGCGCCACCTCGCTTTCCGCGTCTCCAATTTCGATGAGGCGCTCAAGCGCCTCAAATCAGCCCACGTCACCTTGATCGGTGAAATCGGCCTGGCCCTCGGCGGCCGCCGCATCCAGAGTTTCCGCGACCCCGAAGGAAACGAGCTTCAGATCCTCGAACGCTAACGAAATAAAATCATGGAAAACAACTACCTGGTCCCCATCGTCATCGAAAAATCCGGCCGCGGCGAACGCGCCTATGACATCTATTCGCGCCTTCTCAAAGACCGCATCATCATGATCGGCGGGCCGGTCACCGATGAGGTCGCCAACATCGTCGTCGCCCAGATGCTCTTCCTTTCCAACGACGATCCCAAATCCGACATCCAGCTCTACATCAACTCCCCCGGCGGCAGCGTATCGGCCGGCCTGGGCATGATCGACACCATGCGTTATCTCCGCTGCGATGTCGCGACGACCTGCATTGGCATGGCCGCCAGCATGGGCGCATGCCTGCTGGCCGCCGGTGCCAAGGGCAAGCGCTTCGTCCTTCCCAATTCCCAGGTCATGCTCCATCAGCCCCTGATCGGCGGCGTGTTGCAAGGTCCCGCCACCGACCTCGGCATCGAAGCCCAGCACATGCTCCGCCTCCGCGACCGTCTCTATCATCTGATGGCCAACTTCACCGGCAAAACCGCGGAAGTCATCCACCGCGACTTCGACCGCAACAAGTGGCTCTTCGCCGACGAAGCCGTCGCCTACGGCTGCGCCGACAAAATCGTCGAGCGCGCCCCCGATAGCATGCCCCGGCCCAGGCGCGACGATGATGACGATGTGAAATAGGCGGGTGGCGGGTCAATGACGAATGTCTAATGACGAATGACGAAAGAATGACCAATGCCGAATGTCTAAGGGATCGGTGGGTCGGGCACTCCTGCCCGACGTCTCTCCGCCGTTCGTCATTAGTCATTCGACATTCTTTAGTCATTCGTCATTCGTCATTCGTCATTTGCCTCGCCCGTCATTCGTCATTCGTCATTCTCGCGACTGCGATCGCGATCGCGATCTCCGGCTGCTGCTCCCCCGCCCCGATCAACATCCAGCTCCGAAAAGAAAAACAACAGCTCGAATCCCAGATCGCCGATCTCCAGCAACAGCTCCAGGCCGACCGCGCCCGCATCGCCGGCCTGGAAAAACAGGCCGGCACCGTCCCCACCCTTCCCCAGGACCGCCTCGAAAAACTCGTCACCGTCCACGGCATCAGGCTCGGCCGGCTCACCGGCGGCGATCCCGCCAGCGTCCCTTCCGCCCCAGATGAGGGCCTGAAAATCTATCTCACCCCCATCGACGAAACCGGCGAAGCCCTCAAAGCCACCGGGACCGTCGAAGTCAATGCCTTCGACCTCGATCTCCCCGGCGACAACCACGTCGGCCGCTGGACCTTCGACTCCGCCGCCCTCAAATCGCGCTGGCGCTCCCTGGGCATGCTCCGCGCCTTCGTCCTCGAATGCCCCTGGCAAAAGCCCCCCCAGCACCCCAAGCTGGCCGTAAAAGTGACCTTCCGCGACGAGCTCACCGGCCGAATCTACGACCAACTCCAGGACGTCCACGTCAAAATCCCCACCACCCGCCCCGCAACCCGCACCGCAACATCGCGCTGATTGATCGTAGGGTGGGGCTTGCCCCACCATTAGCGCATCCCCTCGTATATAATCGAACCTGAATGCCCGACGACAAACCGATCAACCGCCGCCGTTTTTTCCGCGAAGGCCTGCGCGAGCTGCTCAAACCTCTCGCCCAGGCCATCGAGCCGATCGAAAAAGTCAGCCGCCACCTCGGAAACCTCGAGCGCGAAATCTCCGCCCCTCTCCCACAGCTCCCCAAAGCGCCCATCCCCGAGCCCATCTGGCTCCGTCCCCCCGGCGCGCGCCCCGAGCAGGAATTCCGCGAACTCTGCTCCCGCTGCGGCGAATGCGTCCGCGTCTGTCCCGCCCAGTGCATCAAGATCGATCCCACCGGCGATCAGGGCGCTGGCGCACCCTACATCGACGCCGACGCCATGCCCTGCGTCCTCTGCGACGGCCTGCTCTGCATGCCGGCCTGCCCGACCCAGGCCCTTCAGATCACGCCCAAAGAAGAACTCAACATGGGCCTGGCCATCTGGAACGAATCCCTCTGCCTCCGCACCACCGGCCAGGACTGCACCATCTGCGTCGACAAATGCCCCATGGGCACAACCGGACTCAAGCTTGTCGAAAACAAAATCGAAGTCCAAAACCCTGGCTGCACCGGCTGCGGGGTCTGCCAATATTCCTGTCCGACTTATCCGAAGAGCATCACGGTCGCCCCCAAAGCCGCCCTCAATCTCCCCACCCACGATATCCCACCCTACGGCACGGATTGATTTCGCATTTGCTCCCTCTCCCGGTACGCCGGGAGAGGGTGGGGGTGAGGGTCTGCATTAACGAGTTGCGCTCAATCTCTTTTCGATGACATTCCTCATCACCTTTACCGGCGCACTTTTCCCCGTCCACGCCTCAAACTGCCCCGCCGCCTGCCGCACAAACATCTCCACTCCCCCAATCGTTTTCGCCCCCGCCTCCTCGGCCTGCTGAAGGAATTTCGTCTTCATCGGATTGTAAATCGTGTCAAACACCACCGTCTCACTCTCAAACTTCGGCGGCCGATCCCCAATCGGACTCTCCTCCACCTTCGGCCACATCCCCACGCTGGTGGTATTGATGAAAATGTGACAACAACTATCGCACAACTTCTCCAGCCGCGCTGAAACAACCTTCCCCGAGCGTCCATCAAATTCCTTCGCCAGCGCATCAGCCCGTTCCTTGGTCCGGTTATACACAACCACCGTCGCTCCATAATGCGCCAACGCTGTCACGGCGGTTCTTCCAGTTCCTCCGGCTCCGATCACCGCCACGCGATAATTCTCAAGCTCCTCGCGCGATATCCCCATCTTCGAGGTGATCGAATCGAGAATGGCCGCGTAATCGGTGTTGAAGCCGCGCAATTTTGGTTCGCCGCCGCTGCGATCGATCACAATCGTGTTGACAGCTCCGATCGCCTCGGCCAATTCTTCGACCTGCGCGCCTTTTTCCTTCAGATATCGCAGCGCGTTTTCCTTATGAGGGATGGTGACGCTCAGGCCAGACAGATCGAGCCCTTCAAAGGGCACGAACGTCTCCATGAACGCCTTAAAACTCTCCCAACCCGGTTCGACGAGCAGAGGCAGGTAAATTCCATCGAATCCGACGGCGTCGAACCCCGCATTATGAATCGCTGGCGACATGGAATGCATGATGGGCGAGCCGACGACGCCGAAGACCCTGGTCGAAGGCGAAATCGCATCCCAGCGATAGAGCTTCTTCATGTCCGAGATGGAAATCTGGCCGGGAGCGGTGCCGCCGCCCTCAAGCGATGCATAGGTGAGATGTCCGCCGAATTTCTTGCAAAGGATGCGGGAAATCAATCCAGCTTCTCCCATGCACAGCGCGATTGTCGGCTTCCCTCGCGATTTGATCAGCTCAAAAGCTTCAAGATTGTCGCGGATTGATCGGGCGGTCCAGACAATCTTGTTCACGTTTGATTCAATAGCGTCGTTCATCTCCTTGACGATGTTGTAGAGCCGATCGGGACGTCCCTTAAAATCATGGGTGCTGAGAATTGTTCCGATTCGGCCTCGCCATGAATAGAGCTTCGGACTGCGGCGGTAAGTTTCCAATTCCACGTCGATATACCTGGCCTTGCGCTGGGCGAAATGACCCAAAATCGCGAGCCGCTCCTCATCCGAGAATCGCGATTCACCGCCTTCCCACGTCGGGCGGCAGGTGAGAATGCAGGGAAAAATGTCGACAATGTTTATGGCCATCGGCTGATCAGTGATTCGATCCAACCTCAGCTCGACAAGATCTGCCCCTGCCTCTGCCGCTTTTGCAACATCGCGCCGCACTTGCGCGGCATCTTCAGCGAATATGGCGACGCAGAGATCGGTCATCGAGGACTATCTTATCCTCAGCTTCCCCATCAATTCACTGATCTGCTTCTTCGTCCCCTCGCTCGCCTCCCACAGCGGCAGCCGCATCTCCCCACTATCCTTCCCCGCCACTTTCATCGCCCATTTAATCCCCACCGGATTCCCATCCAAAAACATCGCCCGCATCAGCGGAAACAGCCGGTGATGCATCCCCGCCGCATCCTTGAATCTCCCCTCGGCCGCCAGATGCACCATCTTGCGAATCTCCCCCGGAATTAAATTCGACAACACACTAATCACGCCGCTCGCCCCCACCGCCATCAGCGACAACGTCAGCGAATCATCCCCGCTATAAATCGGAATATCGCACAGCGCCCGAATCTCGCTGGCCATATCGATCGACCCCGTCGCCTCCTTGATCCCAATGAAATTCTTATTCGCCTCCCGCAGCCGCGCCACCGTCGCCGGCGTCATCGTCACCCCCGTCCTTCCCGGAATGTTGTACAAAACAATCGGCAAATCCACCGCCTCCGCCAGTGTCATGAAATGCCGATACAGCCCCTCTTGCGTCGGCTTGTTGTAATACGGATTCACCGACAAACACGCATCGCAACCGGCCGCTTTCGCATGCCGGTGCAACTCCATCGCCTCCGTCGTCGCATTCCCCCCCGTCCCCGCGATCACCGGCACGCGCTTTTTCGCAAATTCCACCGTCAGCGAAATCACCCGCTCGTGCTCCGCAAAATCCAGCGTCGGCGACTCCCCCGTCGTCCCCACCGGCACCAATCCATCGATCCCCTGCCCAATCTGATACTCCACCTGCTCGCGCAGCCGCCCCTCATCCACCTTCCCATTGCGGAACGGCGTCACCATCGCTGTCATCGCACCCGTAAACATCGCTGATCCTCATATCGTGGCACGGGCGCCTCGCCCGTGGTTCATGGGCGAGGCGCCCATGCCACAAAACGCTAACTCACCTGGTTCATCACCTTCTTCATTTCTCTAACCGCTTCTCTCAACCCCACAAACATTGCCCGGCTCACAATCGCATGCCCAATATTCAACTCCCTCATCCCCTCAATCGCCGCAATCGGCCCCACATTCCTGTAATTGAGTCCATGCCCCGCATGCAATCTCATCCCCATCTCCCTCACCAGCTTCCCCGCCTTCCTCAGCCTCTCCAACTGCCTCTCCACCTCCCCCGGTTGATGCGCATTGGCATACTCTCCCGTGTGCAACTCCACCGCGTCATATCCCTGCTTCTGGGCCGCCGCCACCTGTTTCTCATCCGGCGCAATAAACGCCGACACAAAAATCCCGCCGTCCCGCAGCCTTCGCACCGCATTGGACGTATCCGTATCCCCCGTCAAATCAATCCCTCCTTCGGTTGTCACTTCCTGTCTCCGCTCTGGCACCAGCGTCGCCTGGTTCGGCCGGGTCCGCAGGGCAATCTCCACGATCTCCTGCGAGACACTCATCTCCAGATTCAACTTGCACTGCACCATCTCCCGCAACACCCGCACATCCCGATCATTGATATGCCGTCGATCCTCGCGCAAATGAACCGTAATCCCATCCGCCCCCCCCAGCTCGGCCTCGATGGCCGCCCACACCGGGTCCGGCTCATAGGTGCGCCGCGCCTGCCGCAGCGTCGCCACATGGTCAATATTCACCCCAAGCTCGATCATAGCCCCGCATTGTAAGTGGGATTCCCCGCCTTTTCTAATCTAACCCGGAGTGGCATGAATGGGTGGCACGGGGTCGCCGCGGCGACTACTCGCTTGCCCGTGTTCTCTGATCTGCGTTCATCTGCGTTGATCTGCGGCGAATTAACTCTGCGGCCCCGGCCCCTGTGGCGGCTGTTGTGGCCCCTGCGGCGGCGGATTCCCCTGCTGCCGCGCCTGATTCACCCTCTGCTGAAATCTCCCAAACGCCACCGTCACCGCATCCAGCAATCTCGGCATCTGCGGCGCTGACAAAAACACGCGACTGGAAACCGCCGACGTCGGATAAAAATTGGTGATGAAATCAAAAAAGAATTCCGACGCCGAATGCCCCACCATCACCGCATTCGCATAGTTCCCGCTCATCTGCTCTTCGGGCAGCTTGAACTCATCATAAATCTCCTGCAACGTCGGCCTCCGATCCGTCGGCGGCTTGGGCAGCGGCGGTATCCCGCCAAATCTCTGCTCATAACGCGCGATGTTGTCCTTCACCGCCACCACAAACTGCTCCATCACCGCCGGCGTCAGCACCACCCGCGCTGCCACCTGAAACGGCCGCGTCAGCGCCTGCATGAAATCCAAAACAAACTCATTGGGCCCATCCAGCACCAAAACCCCCGTGCTCAAAATGCCGCGCGTCAGCCGCTCCGGCACCCGCGCGCTCACCGGGCTGTGCCGAAACTCCTGGCTGAATGTTCCCTCTCTGTTGGGCTGCCCCGGCCCACCCTGTCCACCCGGCTGCCCCGGCGGCGGAGTCCCGGGCGGCAAATTATTGTTCTCAATGCTCATCTTCAATGACCCCTTCCAGAATCGCACAACCTACCCGCCCAACCAACCCGCCGCAACTCACGCCAACTTCGCCTCGCCGATCCTCCGCCAGAGTGTAGGCCTGTTCTTCTGAATTCTGAATTCTGAGTTCTGAATTCTGTCCTCCACTCCCCGACTTCTGTATTCTCCTCTCATGCTAGAAATCCGCCCCTTCAACCAACTCCGTCCCATCAAGATCACCCGCAATTTCACCAAAACCCCGGCCGGCTCCGTCCTCTGGGAACAGGGAGAGACCATCGTCCTCTGCACCGCCGCCATCTCCCAGGAAGTCCCTCCCTGGTTCCCCGACAACAAACCCGGCGGCTGGATCACGGCCGAATATGTGATGCTCCCCGCCAGTACTCCCCAGCGCAAACCCTGGCCCAAAATCGGCCACACCGACTCCCGCGGCACCGAAATCCAACGCCTCATCGGCCGCGCCCTCCGCGCTGCCATCGACCTCTCCAAAATCGGCCCCCACACCATCGCCCTCGATTGCCAGGTATTACAAGCCGACGGCGGAACCAGAACCGCCGCCATCAGCGGCGCATACGTCGCCCTCGCCGACGCCATCAAAAAACTCCCCAGTGAAGTCCCCAAACCCCGCGGCCCCGCCCCCGCCACACTCCCCGCGCGCTTTGTTCCCGCCTTCTACGACCCCGCCCACGCCCTCGCCGACCAGCTCTCCGCCGTCAGCGTCGGCATCGTCGATAACCAACCCTACCTCGACCTCGACTACAACCTCGACTCCAAGGCCGAGGTCGACATGAACATCGCCTACACCGCCGCCGGCAAATTCGTAGAAATCCAGGGCTCGGCGGAGAATGGCCAGGGCTTTGATCGGCGATCGATGGAGACTCTCCTCGACCTGGCGATTCAGGGGTGTAATCAGATCATGACGCTTCAGCGAGAAGCATTGCGATAATTGCTGGCTTTGACTCACTCTCCAACAAGCCGCCGGATTTCCGTCCGAAGCGGATCTGCTACGAAGAATCGCAGTTCCGTTTCAAGACGATCTATCAGCGGCAGAACTGTGGTGATCAACCCGCTCTGCTTTAACCGCACCAGGATGCCCAGTGCGCCCACCAGTGACAGACCTATACGCTTTGCAACCTCTCGTCCTTCAGCTTCGTCAATCAAAACCTCCGCGTGGAGTTCGACTGCCAGCGCTATTGCCTCCGCCTCGCCCAGGTCCACTTCCTTCAGGAGCTCCTGCACCTGAGCTCTATTGGCCGGGGATCGAAGCTTCAGCCATGGGTACGCCGCGAGCTGGACAGGTGAAAATCGTCGGCGTGGCGACTCAAGCTCCTGCAACACCCTCGGCGGAATCACAATCTCTTCAAATAGGTCGGGGAGCAGATTCAGAAGCCCAAGATGATGAAGGGCACGAATCGGTGATGTGTCGCTGACGATGATGCGCACATTAGAACCCGAGCTTTTCGAGCGTCTTTAGATCGTCGTGAAGGTCTTGGACTGTAGGACGGTAGATTGCGATCTGGCGCTGAGCCAACTCCTCTTCAAATGCTACTCGCTCGAGTCCCGCCAGACGCATCGCCGCGTGGAAACCGATTTTCCCGGCGTCAAACAGACGACAGGCAATCTCAATTCGCGCATGCGGTTCATCCATCCGCATAACCTGCAACTGCTCGTCGGTGATGATCAGTGGCATAGGTGCCTCAAAAGCCATTATAGCATCTTATCGGGTTATTAAGGTCTTCTTGAGCAACTCCCCGCCCGCCTTCTCCTCCCCCTCCACCAACCCCACCCCCTTCCCCACCGCCAAATCATAATCCCCCATATAAACCCACCAGTTCGTCAACCTCTTCCCCTTATATGTCAGCCCATTCTCCGCCCCCGGAATGCTCCTCATCCAATACCCAAACCACTTCAACCCATCCCCCTCCCACACATCGCAATTAATCCGCTTCATCTTCCCAAACCCCTCCGGCCGCCAGTCCTCAATATCCGAATCAACAAATCTTTTATTACCCCAGTCATAATCATGCTCCGCATTCGGCGGAAAATGACAATTCCCCGCCCGCCACTGCCCCTTCTTCCCCTCAAAAATCCCCCACAGTTCCCGCCCGTGATGCCGCATCACCGCCTCGATCTGGTGAATGTGATTGTGTACCGCCTCCGACGTATCCCGCTCATAGTTGTAGTGATAAACCGTATAGGTCTTCTTAAAAATCGGCAAATCCTTCCCATCCCGATCGCTGTTGGAAACATCCCCAAAAGGACTCGCCATATTCGATTCCCACGGCGCTAAATCCTTCGAGTGATACCCCCAGATCCAAACCTCCTTCACCCCCTTCTCCTCCACCCACGCGCGAATATCCTCCCGCTCCAGAATCTTCGCATAATCCGGAAACTTCGGCTTCTTCTCATTTCTTGGCAGCGCCTCCAGATATTCCTTCGTCTCCACCACCTGATATTTCAAACTCGCCTTCGCCCCCGGATTGTTATAAGCCCGAAACCGGCTCCCCTCCGCCAGCGCCTCCATCGCCTCCCTGGTCATCCGATCACATTTCTTCCGTACATCCACCAGCTTCCCACCGACATTCGAAGTGACCTTGATATCCACCCTCTGCCCATCCCCCGTCACCGGAAAATACCGAATCTCCAAAACCGGCACCGTCCACGGCCCCTCCCCCCCTGCTCGCGCCATCGTCCCCGCAGAGAGCAAAAAGAAAATCAGCCACAGATGGGGCACAGATCCACACAGATAAGAAAATCCAACTCTCTTTCTGATCTGCGCAAATCCGCGTCCATCTGCCCAATCTGCGTCCACTCTTCTTTCCTCATCTGTGTGCATCTGTGTCCATCTGTGGCTAAGAAATTCCTATTCCTTCCACCCATGCTGATCCCTCACCGCCACCATCGCCCTCAAAATATCATTCCACGTCTGTGCCTTCCCCATCACCTCGTTGGGGAACATGCACCCATCCCAGCAGATGTGCTTGAACTTCTTCGTCAAATTCCCCTTCTCATCCCTCAGCCAATACCCCGCGTGCTTCGGAATATCCAGCTTCCCGTTCGGATCCGTCGCCAGGCAATGCCGCCCCGTCTTGTCATGCGACCCCGACCCCTTCACCGTCGCATCATTCTGCGCCACATGAAAATCAATCGTCCACGGCCGCAGCGCCGCCGTCAGCTTCTTGAGCGCCTCATCCAATTTCGACTTGTCCTTCCAGTCATAATTCGCCGGCAAAAGCGCATCCTCCGGCGCGTTATATCCCATCGTGTAAAGCAGCGTGTGCGCCATATCCGCCTGAAATCCCACTGTCTTCGGCCTTCCCACCATCTCCAGCAATTGCACCATCCGCCGCCACGAATGCATCCCCCCCCAGCAAATCTCCCCCTCGGCCGCCAGCCTCTCCCCAAACTGCTCGGCCACATCCGCCGCCTCGCGGAACGTCTGCGCGATCTTCTTCTGATTCCCCTCCGGATCTTTCGTCCAATCGCTCGACCCCGAAGCGGAATCGATCCGCACCACCCCATACGGCCGCGCCCCCAACTCCCGCAGTTTCTTGGCGATCCGGCAAGCCTTCTGCACCGCCGTCACAAATCCCTTCCGGTCGCTCTCCGACCCCATCGCTGATCCACCCCCAGTCGGCGGCCAAACCGGCGCAACCACCGACCCAATCGCCAGATTCTTCGACTTGAACTTATCCGCCAGCCGCTTCAACTGATCATCCGAAGCGTCAATCGAAATATGCGGATCAAACAGAAACAAATCCATCCCATCAAACTTCACCCCATCCACCG